>NZ_CP017942.1:0-190000 GCF_002764115.1 Phyllobacterium zundukense
CTGTGTGCCCATTGTGGATGGCAGTGGCAAGAATCGGCGAAAAACCGCAATGCGTCGTCCACCAGGAAGTAACAGTTGTCTCAGGCGAGAATTCTTCCTCGCGCACGCCGTTTTCTTCAGCTTGTACGCTAGCAAGTTCCGTCCAGTGCATAGCTCTTATCAGTTTGTGCCCACGGCCGGCATCGATAGACCGGAGTCTTCTAGTTCCAGCGACCACGACCGTACCAACCCCCTCCGCCCAGTAACAGAACGACAATGAGAAGTGTGGTGAGATCCATGATCGGCCTCCTTTGATTACGTCGACCCTCAAATGCTTTTGGTCGATCGGCATAGAACAACGTTCCGACGCCGTCCATTGTTCCGGAGTAGCGTTCTAAGTAGGTCGCTTCAATAGTCCTGCGAAACGTCACCGGTTTATCCGAAGTACATCTCGCGCAACCGCGAAGCATGCCTCGTTTCCTGCCCGTAATCACCACACGGGTGTGACGGCAGGCCGTCGCGGCCCCCGTTGCACGAAAGCGACCGAGATCGGGCGAGCCCTTTGGCTTTATCGGCACGCGGACTACAATTACCAATTTAGCAAAAAACGTTGTGCCGGGTTTAACTGGAGACCACAATCGTGTGGAAGTGGCCGGCCTGTCAGGGTCGAGCGAAGATCGTCAGGCCGCATCGCTTGACGACCCGCTTTACGAAAGATGTTTCAACGAGCCAGGCGATCGTCCGCCTTGGGCTGAAAATCTCAGCTAATTTCGGGCGAGCCAATTGTCGATGTCTCGTTCAATCTCCTCCTGCGACTTCCCGTATCGTTCCTGAAGTCGCCCTGCCAGCTGCTTCCGGTTGCCTTCAATGACGTCCAGGTCATCGCTCGTTAGCTTTCCCCATTGTTCCTGTACTTTACCCTTGAATTGCTCCCAATTGCCCTCAATCTGGTTCCAGTTCATGGCGGACCTCCTAACGTTTCTCTGATGTTTATCGAACGCATTCCAGGCACACAGGGTTCCAGCAATCCAACATAAGACGTCAAGTGATTCTCCGGTGAACCGGCAGAGACCGACGCTCTCAGGTGTTTCGACACATATCTCTTCGAAAAGCGAATGATGCAGATTTTACGCTCACCGTTTCGTTTTGATCTTCTCTGCCCCCACAATCGCTTCTTTCCACCACACATCGAACGTTCCGCCGTTGCCGTCCTCAAGGTAATGCCGGAATGGAAGCTCTTAACTGGAACACTCGCCTGAAATTCCCAGCAACAGGTCTGTCACGCCATTCGCGACACGGGTTAGCGAATAGAATTCAGACTCGCTGTCCCCTCGTTCAATTGTGTTGAGAAGCCGGATATAAGACGAACGCTAGTTGGAGCTACAGCACGAGGAAACGCAGATGGAAGAATCAGTTCAAGCGTTTGATATCAAGCGGATGCTTATTGGAGACCTTCCAATATTATTCCTTGTGGAGATTTTCGTTCGGACGACAGTAATTTATGCGTACGCACTCACGCTGATACGTTGGTTGGGGAGCCGCATCGTGGGTCAGTTGTCTATGGTTGAATTCTTCATTGTCATTGCCCTCGGTTCTGCTGTCGGCGATCCAATGTTCTATCACGACGTACCGATGATCCATTCCATGCTCGTCATTACGGTGATCGTGCTTTTCAACCGCGCTCTTGACTTTTTCGTTTTCAAAAGCGCTAAAGCGGCGGACATCATTGAAGGCAAGACCGTCGAGCTGGTACGAAACGGCATCATCCAGCATCAAACGGCAGGTGACCTTAACATAAGCAATCAGGAGCTTTTTCAGCTGCTGCGTGGCAAGGGCGTTGAAAATCTCGGTGATGTACGGGCGGCATACTTCGAACCCGATGGCACTGTGAGCGTATTTAAACGAGAGGCAAGCGAGAATGAAGCTGGACTGCAGATTGTTCCGCCTTGGGATTTGGCGCCGCCAAAAACATTGAGCGCAGGGCAAAAGGTAAATGTGGGCCAAATTTCGTGCAAGCAATGCGGCTACACAGAGATGTCATCGGCTGATCAGACGCTTATGGAATGTCCTAACTGCTCTTCTCCAAATTGGATCATAAGTCGATAAGTTTTTTTGGCTTCAATTAATCACTGTGGCCTGCTGCCAGTGCCGCTGATGAACCAGGATGTCAATGGCAAACTTGCCTGCACGGAATGTGGCACGGTATATCTGGATTTTCCTACAAAACTCGATAGCGATACGCTAATCCTTTGCAGATCTTGCGGCAAGCAACTAGGCCGTTGGGGCGAGTTGGAAGCTGACTTCATTGCCCAAGGCGGTCAGGATGGCGTTTTCGAAATGCATGATGGCCAGATCATTCGGAAGGAGTAGCCAAATGCGTTTTTCCCGTGCTTGGCTCTACTGGATTGTGTTTTTAATCGGTATCGCTGTCGCCGTAGGAATCGGTTGGTTGTCCGACAGTTAGGATCAGGGATAGATTCATCCGAAAAAGGACTAGACCCGGAACCCGCGCCACCAGGACGGTGCCAAGGTCGAGAGCCTCACGGCGCAGTTCCGGCCGGGTTTTTGGTCTGACTATCGCCACCGGTGCCCGTCTGAGGTGTGGGGTCGTTATAGACTGGAGCATTGGTCGTCGGTTGATCCCCGGAAGGTGGCGTGGCATCATCCGAACGCATGTTTTGTCCGCCGGTGGTGTTGTCCTGATTGGTGATCGTTGCGCTGTCGTCCGTGCTCTCACCAAACATCTCGACAGCACCCCACGCTATGACTGCGAGAAGTAGTCCACCAAGCAGCACCATAAGAACCGGCCGCCCAAGTGGGCCCTGCCGTGCCTCGGCGCCTGTTTCGCGCACTGGATGTTCTGAAGGTTGTTTTTCCATAGTGGCATCCTTTCACTCCGATGATGAACCGGTGGAAAGGCATATTGTTCCGATAGCGGAGAAATTGCGCGCCGGCATTGATCTGCAGGTTGAATCGGCATCCCGGGGATTGATGGCGGCGTCCCGCTTTACATGGTTATTCCGGCGAAGCGCACTGCCGAACTGTGGTTGCGGTGGGTCGGATCCGAACCGACCATCTGCTGGTCATGAGCTAGCCGAGATGATCCCTTCTCCACTCCGCATGGAACGAAAATGATCGAGCGATGTTTGTGACGAATTAGTCAGTAAAGAAGGCTTTCTAAAATGTCAGACGACAAATCCAAGACGGATAGCCATGACCGCGCTCAGGTTTCAGCGAGCCAAGTCTACGAACTTCAATATCTCATGACGAAATACGATCTAAGCAGAAACCGGGCGCTAGAGTTAATCGCAAAGCATGGGGGCAGTCGTAAGAAGATCGAAACCGAACTCTCAACTTGAAGATGAGATAGCCTATGTTCAAGCTAGTTGGTGCGATTCTAGTAATAGCGGGCGTGCTCTATTCCGTTTGGGTGGCGCTCAGTCATCGCAAACTGAGCCGTCCGCCTCAATCCTCTGACAGTGAAAATGCAGCGTCGTTAGAGCCTAGGCGGCAGGGTCTACGGTTTCTTGGATTGACGAAAAACTTACCTGCCGCGATTGTTATCGTGATTGGTGCCGCGCTTCTGCTTTATGTTGAATGAAGCACACTGTGAATTTTCTGGATAGATTTCCATGGCGGGAAGCCGTGAACCTCAAACGACAGGATCGATATCGACGGAGGCGCAGTTCGGCATCGCGAAGGACGGATCCCATGCTCCCTCGAAACCAAGAATAACATCGCAACCAAACCAGCATCTCCCGACACTGCTCATAAAAACGGGGCGACCATGCCGTTAGCCAAACAGGGACAAAAACCTCGCCTTGTCTCAGCAGGACATTGAAGCTCAGCAAAAGGTGAGAAAACGGCAGAGGCGGAGGCATGTAAAGAGTATCCACTGAAGGATAGGGCGGGATTTGGATGCTGCGGTTACTGTCGATAGCGAATACGCCCGGCGTTGCGCATTTTTGATGTTTGCTAACCAGGCAGGTCCCGGAGGATCAACCGCGCGACGTGCCGAGTTAGAATTTTATCCGCCGGTGGCTCACCAACACCGGAACAATTCATCCACAGGCCTGTTCTTGTGGAAACCATCAGTCACATGGGAGTCAATGTCATGAAAACAATTGCAATTGCCATCGCCGCTGCATTGATCGCTTCGGCGGCCTATGCCCAGGAAACACCCAAGCCAGCAGAACCCGAGACGCCAGCTATTGCTACGCCTGACACAAAAAATCCGACCGCCCCCGTGCCTGGCGAAAACAGCTTTACCGAAAGCCAGGCCAAGCAGCGGATAGAGGACAAAGGCTATACGGAAGTCACCGCTCTCACCAAGGGCGAAGATGGGATCTGGACGGCGTCGGCGATGAAAGAAAGTAAGGCCTTTGAAGTCAAGCTCGACTACCAGGGCAACATCACCGAAACCGCCAAATGAGGGCTGTTGAAAGCAACCAAGGCCAGGGAGGTTCAAATGCAAACGATAACAGGACTCTATGATAATTATGATGACGCCCGCGCTGTCGTCAACACGCTTGAGGATGCGGGCATTTCTTCGGCCAATATCAGTATCGTCGGCCGCGACAGCAAGACCGGCGAAACCTACGCCGGCGAGGGCGCGGCCACGGGAGCAGGCCTCGGAGCCGTGGTCGGAGGCGCAGGCGGACTCCTTGCTGGACTCGGGATGCTTGCCATTCCAGGTGTGGGTCCGGTCGTGGCGGCAGGATGGCTCGTCTCCACTGTTGCGGGAGCGGCAGCTGGCGCGGTGGCGGGCGGTGCCGCGGGCGGCATCATCGGCTCACTCACCGACACCGGCGTCGATGAGGATCAAGCTCACGTTTATGCCGAAGGGCTCCGCCGTGGCAGCACGTTGGTATCGGTCCGCGTCGACGAGGACCAAGCAGACCTTGCGCGTGCCATCATTAACGAGAGCACACCCGTGGATATTGAAGCGCGTCGCGCCATGTATCGCGAGGAGGGCTGGGAGCGTTTTGATGAAACCAGCCCCGGGTTCACGGACGACGAAGTTGCCAAGGAGCGGAAGCGTTTGCGCGAATACCGTCAGCAGATGCCTTAAACCGTTGTTAGTCGAGATCGTCGAGCAAGTATCGGGCTCGACGAGCTCGCGGCCAGGTGACTTGGCATCGTGCAATGTGCTGAGGAGCACAAGATGGATAACGGCATCCCAATCATAACCTATCCCCGGTCGTGACATTGCGATCCCATAACGTGGTCATCGCATCCACGGATCATGCCTTCGAACCGCAGGAACCAGGCCATCCACCTGTCCTCTATATCCCGTTCGATGACATCTATTTTGTTCATCTGGAAAGGATTGAGTCCAGTACGGAATCTCCGCGAAAGGGCACTGCTTCCTATTGGCGGGTCAGAGGTCAAGGCGATGCGGCCGACGGTGCCAAGTGGTCGTACGAAGATCCCAAGCCAGACGCTGCTGCAATCCGCGAGCACGGGGAGGTTTGATCCCAACAAGGTAACATTTGAATAGATACTAAGCAGCAGAGCGCTCGTTATGTTCGGGGCGCGAGCCGCTTTTTTTACGCGAGGAACGCTTTCTCAGACCCGACACTCGGAACAAAATTGCACATCGCCAGTTTTGCAATTGGTGGCGAACAACGAAGGAAGATCCCCATGAAACGAATATTGCTTATAACCGCCGCAATGATGTTTGCGGGTGCAGGTCAGGTGGTTGCACAAGATACGGTGATAATCGAAGTTCCCCAGCCGGCACGGGATTATGTGATCGCCCATCCATCTGACCCTGTCGTGATAGAAGGTGATGTGGCTGTAGGAACGGCGATACCGGAAGATATCGAACTCGTGCCGATCCCGGACAGTCCCGATTACGGCTATGTCTACGTCGATAAGCGGCCGATCATCGTGTCCAGAAAAGACCGAAAGGTCTTATATTTGTCCGAGTGATCCAGGCGTCGCCGATCGTTACCCATGTTGGACTGAGAGTCAGTTACCTCGATGCTGTGCTGGCGCGTGTCGCTGAGTACGGATGGCACGCGCATGGAATTCCGTAGGACAGTCAGGCCCGCCATGTCCAACTCGAAAGTTACGGATAAACGTTCGTTTGAAAATGCCTATAATGGCGCTTTTTGATTGGTGCCTAAAAATCTTCAATACCCCTTAACTAAGGACACTTGGGCGTTCTGCAGGGTCCAAACGCCCTCATCTGCGACCCAATTTAGCCACCCTGTCCCGCAATTCCAAGTCCACCGATCGATGACGATCTTACTATCTATGTAACGCCTACCTTTATTGCGGGCCGATTGGCGCCCAATTCCAACGTTCAACGTCGGGGTGACATCCCCGACCGCGCGAGGCGGCCGGGAATCGAATCATGCATTAAGTGTCTTGGTGAATGGCATGACACGGATCCGTTTGCCCAGCGCCTTGTAGACAGCATTGGCAACCGCAGGGCCAATCGGTGGAACGCCCGGCTCGCCTATACCCGACGGCGGATTGGTGGAGGCAAGGATATGAACCTCCACCACCGGCATCGCATCGATCCGTAGAGGCGAGTACACATCGAAGTTGCCCTGATCGACTTTGCCTGCCGTCAGGGTGATTTCCTCGCCCAGAATGGCGCCCAAACCAAAACCGATGCCGCCCTCGACCTGGGCGCGGACCTGATCCGGGTTGACCGCCAAGCCGCAGTCGACCGCGGCAATGACGCGTTCGACCTTGATGCTGCCACTGCCATCGGTCGAAACTTCCGCAATCTGCGCAACGACCGACCCAAAACTTTCCGCCACGGCGACACCGCGGAAACGGTTCTTCGGTAGCGGCTTTGTCCATTCGGCCTTTTCCGCTGCGATCTTGAGGACGACGGCGTGGCGCGATTGCGGCTCGAGCATCGAAAGGCGGTATTCGATCGGGTCACGCCCTGCAGCTTCGGCTACTTCGTCAATGAAGGCTTCCGCAGCAAATGCGGTATGCGTCGAACCCACGGAGCGCCACCACAGAACCGGAACCCCCACTTCAGTAGTCGTCAGGCCGACCGTTTGGTTTGGAATCGCGTAAGGCAGATTGCTCGCCCCTTCGACCGAAGTCGGGTCGACGCCATTCTGAACCATCCCTTCAAAGGCCGTCTTCGACATGATGGATTGACCGACTACGTGATCGCTCCAAGCCACGAGCTTTCCGTCACCATCAATCCCGGCCTTCAGCTTGTGCACGTAGGAGGGGCGATATCGGCCGGCGCGCATATCGTCCTCGCGGGTCCACTGCACCTTCACGGGCGCCCGGAAGCCGATAGCCTTGGCGATATGCACCGCCTCGACGACCACATCGCCGTCGAACACGGCGCGCCGGCCGAAGCTGCCGCCGGTTTTCATGACATGCAACCGCACCTTGTCCGGAGTAGTGCCCACGATCTGGCTGGCAAGCATCTGATACACATCGGGGAACTGATGGCCGCCCCAGATTTCCAGCGTGCCGTCATCATTCTTGCGCGCGACGGCATTGAGCGGCTCCATCGCGGAATGCGCCAGATATGGAAACTCGAAACTCGCTTCGATGACCTTTGCCGCTGCTGCGAAGCCGGCATCGATGTTGCCGTCCTTGCGCGCAATGGCCGCTGGGGCCTTTGCTGCGAGATCCTTATACATCGACATTAGTTCCGACGTGCTGCGTTTTTCAGCAGCTGTCTCGTCCCAGACGACCTTGACGGCTTCGCGGCCCTTGATCGCGGCCCACATATGCTCACCGACGACCGCGATACCCCGCGGCGTCTCGACGACATCGACGACCCCCTTCACGGAACGCGCTGCGGCGGCATCGAAGGATTTAACCTTGGCACCGAACATCGGTGGGTGGATCATTACTGCCGTCAGCATGCCGGGCAGTTTGACGTCGATTGTGTAATGTTCGGTCCCATTCGTTTTGCGGGCGCTGTCGAACCTCTTCAGCTTGGCGTTGCCAATAAGCTTCCAATCACCAGGCTGCTTGAGTTTCACATCGGTCGGCACTGGCATGGCCGCCGCTTTGGCAGCAAATACACCAAAGCCGCCGGTTTTGCCGGAGGGATGCGTTAGCACGCCGTTTTCGACAATGATCTCGGCCGGTTGGACACCCCACTCGGATGCTGCGGCAGCCACCAGCATGGCGCGCGCCGCCGCGCCCGCCTTTCGATAACGCTCCCAGGAGGTGACCATGGACGTGGACCCGCCCGTTCCTTGAATCGTGCCCCCGAAGGCGACATTACCGTAGGCCTTCACATTGCCGGCGACACCCCGGACATCGATGGACGACCAATCAGCGTCGAGTTCTTCCGCAACAAGCGTCGCAATGCCGTTGTATGAGCCCTGTCCCATTTCGAACTGGGACGAAAGAACCATGACCTTGCCGTCACTGTCGATCGCCAAATATGGGGTAAAGGCAGCCGCTTTGTTCCCATCCGCCGCAGAGTCGCTCGCGGCCGCGGGTGATGAAGCCAGAATATGGTAGCCGACGGCGACACCGCCGCCCGCCGCGAGCGCGCCAAGCATGAACTGCCGGCGGGAAGCCTGCGTCTTTGCCACGGGAAGGACAAGGGATTGCATCAGTTTCGGGATCATCGTTCAGGCCTCCAAACGCTTGGCAGCTTCGTGAATCCCGGCACGGATTCGGTGATAGGTGGCGCAACGACAGAGATTGCCCGTCATCGCGGCGTCGATATCATCATCGGTGGGCTTTGGATTATTCGTGAGGAGATCGGTCGCCGACATGATCTGGCCGGACTGACAGTAACCGCATTGCGGCACATCGAGATCGGCCCAGACCGTCTGCACGGTCTCCGCCACCTTGCCTGTGAGCCCCTCGATGGTTGTCACTTTCGCATTGCCTATATCGCCGACGAACGTCTGGCAGGAACGCACTGGCGCTCCGTCCAGAAGGACGGTGCAGGCGCCGCATTGCGCCATGCCGCAACCGAATTTCGTTCCCGTCAATCCGACGAGGTCGCGGATCGCCCAGAGAAGTGGCATATCCGCCTCGGCCTCGACTTTATGTTCGTTGCCGTTGATCGTCAAAGTCACCATAGTGTTCTCCCTGCGTTGTGATGCGCGCCTGTGGAGCTTCAGCCGGTCCGGGCTCCCCTTGACGTTCGTCATCTGCGGGCAAACTTATAAGACCATGCTTTAGGCTGATAGGTTCAATCCTGCCTGATTATTGCTCGATCCTGTCGCGCCTTTCACTTTGTGTTTATTTTGCGTGATTAATTTTTGAAAGGACTGACATTGGTCTCAGCCAATCGGCGATTGCGCTAACCGACGGAGCCGCGTCTGGTTGAGTCGTCCGAATTCAGGATGGCCTTGACGTCACGCAGTGGAGGATGACCGAACATGCGGCGATATTCCCGGCTGAACTGCGTCGGACTCTCATAGCCGACCCTGAGCGCGGCAGTCGCTGCATCGAGGGATCCGGAAAGCATCAGTTCCCGCGCATGATGCAACCGCAGATGCTTCTGGAATTGTAGTGGGCTCATGGCCGTCATTGCACGGAAATGATGGTGCAGCGTGGAAACCCCCATGTTTGCCATCTCCGCCAACTCATCGACACGAAGGGGCATGGTGTAGTTCTCCTTCAGCCAGGCAACCGCCTTTGCCACGCGGTTACTGTTCGTTCCTGCTAGCGCAAAGCGGCGCAGCCGGGCACCCTGTTCGCCAGTGAGGAGCCGGTAGAAAATTTCATTTTGAATATGGTTTGCCATGTAAGGAATATCGTTCGGCGAATTTACGAGCGAGATCAATCGCCAGAAGGCATCGAACAGTTCCGGAGTGGCCCGACCCACTGCTACGCCGCGGTCGCGGTCGGATGTATGCGTCGCGTGCAAGTCGTGGTTGGCAATTAGACGCCGAAGCGCCTCAAGGTTTAGGCGCAACATGGCAGCCACATACGGCTCCGCCTCACTCGCCTCACAGATCTGGCCCGTCATTGGCAGACCAATCGTGGTGAGGAAGAAGCATGATTCATCGTAGACAAGCGTTTCGTCACCGACACTGACACGCTTGCTTCCCTTGATGATTAACGAGAGACTGGGCTCATACAAAGTGAAAAAGGGCCCGGCGGGCTCAACGACGCGATAAAGCGAAAGACCCGGTATTTCGTGCTTGAAACTGATGCCGTCCCACGGCAATTGCGACAGCACATCAAGAATCCGTAAGCGTATTGGGGTTGTTTGAGCCTGAAGTTTTTCTCCGTGGGGCAAAATTCTCTCCATCGAACCCTTATTTCTAACTATCACGGATCTCAAGCCGTTCTTCAGTATTATCACATTAATCTAATTTCGACAGTATCAGGCAAGATTCTGGCGGAACGAGCTAACGCGTTGCATGGACGAGCGCTATGCACTTTCAGCCCTTCGACGCAAGCGAACAACAACTGCAAGCTTGTCCGCAAGACGTTGCTCGATCTAGACCCTGAAACGAGAAAGCATCATTTCCGCCTTGCGAGCAATAAAATTGCCTCGATCTTTGTGTCGCCGCCTGGCATTCTGTCCGTCCGGCGCTGCCGTACGGCGATGCGAGCCGTCGCGAAAAGCTTTTTGCCGCTGCAGCGCACCTTCTAAAGATTCAGTATACAATTGCATGCACATACTTGGAACTCTATCTGCCGAGTGCCCAGATCAGGAAGATCCGTAGAGATTCATCCGGATGACTTGGTGCCTGAGCCTCTATTGCTGACCTTCGGAAGTTAAGCAACCCAGCTGGAAGTTGCTGATAAACGTTCGTTTGAAAATGCCGAAAATCGCTGATTTTTCCATGGGATCCGATTGGTTCCTGGAATTCTACAATCACTTTTTAAAGAATATCGGGATGAGTGATTTTCCAATGAGCGCCTTGAAAGGATCCAAACCGGCTACTTCGCGATCATCTAGTTATCGCATCGAATCCCAGAATATCCGGCCACGACCCCATCACAACCGCTCAGACGGGTAGATGTTCCACGTCCGTTGCCAAGAGAGCAGCCTCCTTCTCCGGTGGCATTCCGGCCTTCAGTGGCACCGAACGGCGCCCACGGTCCCAAGTCAGGATCTGCACAAGTGTTTCATCCAGCGGTCGCATGTGGAGCCCGTTCGCAAAAGCCTTTTCGACGCTGATCTCCAAAAAATACCGGAACGCCTCGTTGGAATACGGCAGCCAGAGTGGAACCTCGCTCCAGGGTTCAAGACCGGCTGCCAGGATCGCTTCGTCCGAACACCAAATGAAACGCGCATCCGATTTCGCTACGCGGCGACATGACTCCAAGAGGGCGTTCATAGGGAAGGGACGGCCCGTGAGATTGAACACCCCGCTCAGTCCTCGCGCCGCACCCTCGACGATAAAGCGCGCGGCATCGTTCACGTCGATGAGTTGCACGAGGCGTTGAGGATCTCCGGGAGCCGCGGTGAGCCCACCTTGATCCACACGACGCGTCCAGTAGGTCAGGCGATCCGTGTAATCGCCCGCTCCAACAAGGAGGCCAGCCCGGTGGATTACTGCGCGGTCGCCGAGACGATCGATAGCGACAAGTTCACATTCGCGTTTCAGTGACCCATAGGCCATGCCGTATGATGCGGCGCTGGAGCGTTGCTCCAGGGGCAGCGATCGAGCGAATCCCAACTGCTCAAGGGTCGCGCGGCTCGAATGCGATCCTTCCATGATGCCTGGCACTGAGAAATCTCTGTAAGCCGAGACGCTCGACACAAGCGCATAATGGCCGATCGCTGGCGACAGAGCATCGAGCAAACCCGCCACCGCATCGGGCGCGAAAGCGCAGGTATCGACCACAAGATCAAAGGTGCGACTTTGGAGCGCCGAGAGGTCGCGGTGCCGGTCGCCGATCAGCATCTCAATATCAGCAGAAACCGGCGTATTCACGGTCTGACCCCGGGTGAAGACAGTGACCGCATGGCCCGCCGCCAGCGCGGCGTCAGCAACCGCTCCGCCCAAAAATCCCGTTCCACCAACCACAAGTACATTCAACATCGATTACCGATCAAGCACGCCGTTAATTTAGTATGAGTTTCGGCCATGTCAGGTTAACGTTTCGTCATCGATTTGGGATGTTATCGCTACAGGACGAATGTTCCTTCCATTCCTTACAAGCGCCATCGATCCCGCTTCAACGATCAGCCCCACTTCATTTCGCCGGTGGCGACCTTGGAGCCGATGTCGAGCGCGACGCCCATGCCGAGACCTGGGAAGCGTGCTTCCATTGCGGCCTTGAGTGCAGCGGAATCCTTTGCCTTGGCCAATTCTTCCTCGAAGGCCTTCAGGTAACTGATAGTATGCTCCACACCCGAGAGATCGGTCTTGGCATCGGGCATCATGTGTCCCGCCACGACGACCGCTGGCTTACGTGCCGCGATTTTTTCGAGATTGGCGACCCAGGCAGTGCGGAGTTCGGCACTGTTGGTGTCTGCCGTCCAGACATGAACCCCGTTGAAGATCATCACGCCGCCGAACACTGCATTCACGGACGGGACGGAGAGATAGCGCCGATTGGGCATGCCTTCCGCGTCGACGATCTCGATCGTTTCGCCGTCAACCGTCAGTATCTTGTCGTCGAAGGCTTCGGGAATGACGACATCGGCAAGCGTCTGCGGGCCATTTTCCTTGAGCTGCGGACCCCAAACGGCCAGCTTCTTCTCGACACTGTCCTTGATGGCGGCAACCGTCGCAGGCGCGGCAATCACCTTGGCATCCGGGAAGGCAGCCTTGATCGGACCGAGGCTGAAGTAGTAATCAGGATCGGACTGGCTGATGTAGATCGTTGTGAGCTTCTTGCCCGCAACCTTGATCACTTCGGCGACGGCCGTGCCGTCGGGGAGCGTGAAGCCGCCATCTATCAGCACGGCTTCCGTCGCGCCGGAGACCATAACGGGTGCACGGAAAAAGCCGTTCTGCCCAGCGGGAAAGTGCTTCCAGGTAAGGCCTCCGGCGGCATGGCCAAGGCCAGCGGGAGCAAAGACGGCGGTGGCGCCTGCGGCGAGAGTAGTTTTCATGATGGCTCTCCTTGTAAACATGGGTGTCTCCTGGTGTTCGTGCGATATTTGGAATTCAAGTCGTCAAGATTGGGCTGCCAGTCCGATCGTGAAGGTTGCCTGCAGGGTGCCGTGATGCCGAGCTTTTCGACATCGAAAGTGAACTGATCGACCTCTGATTCCGAAAATGGTTCCTCGTGTCTCGCCGCATCGGCATAATCAGCATCAGAACTAAAGATCATATCGTTCAGCGCGTCATCGAAGAGAAACTGCGAGATCTGCAGTTCACGACCATCGACCAAAACGCGCAGTGAAACCCGCGATACGCTCGTCGTTAGACAACGCAAAGGCAGCAAATTGCACGTACATCGGCCGTGCGCCGGCCCCGAGAACAGGCCTGTTGGCGCGAGCGCGACAGTCAGGTGCGGAAGTGCCACGAGCTGTCGCAGTACGGTGGATGCACCAAAGCACCAGCGGCAGAGGGGATCGAAAAGATAGTTGTCTGGGCCTTGTCGCTCATGGGTCGCTCCTTGTGAAACAACAGATCGCACGAGAAGATTGAAACAAGAAGTCCGGAAAATATGACAGAATGTATGCTAAAAACTAACAATTGCACGGGAGCGCCCTTCATGCAGGAAGCAACAAATCTCAATCGACTCGCCTATTTTGTCGCCGTCGTCGATGCGGGATCCTTCACCCGGGCAGCCGAGTATCTCGGCATCACCAAGGCGGTCGTCAGCCAGCAGGTAGCAAGGCTTGAACAGGAGGTCGGTACAACATTGCTAATGCGCACGACGCGGCGGCTCCAGCCGACCGAGGCGGGGCGCATGTTTCACGCCCGATGCGTATTGATCCTACGCGAGGCCGAGGATGCCTTGGGAGAGCTGGCTCACGCCAGGACCGAACCTAAAGGTCTGCTGAGGATCACAGCACCCTATGACTATGGCACCTCAGTCGTCGTGCCTTTGGTCACCGCTTTCACGACCCGTTATTCGGATTGTAAGGTAGAGCTTAACCTGAGCGACAAAATGATTGATCTGATCGCCGACAACATGGACATCGCCATTCGCGTCGGCTGGTTGGCTGACTCAAGCCTGCAGGCACGGCGGATCGGCTCGTTTCGACAGTTCCTGGTAGGACCGCCTCAGCTCGCCGACAAAATAGCCGAATTAAACGATCCCGCCGACTTGCCGTCCCTGCGCTTTGTCGCCAACAACGCGCTGCGAGAGCCTTTGGAATGGACGTTCACACGCGGCTGCGATAGAGAGACACGGACCGTGCGTTTCAAGGCGGACATCGCGATTAATGCTACGCCAGCGGTTATGGAAGCGGTCAAGCAAGGCGGCGGATTGTCGGTCTTGCCGGATTTCCTCGCGACCGCCGACGTGTCAAACGGACGCTTGATTCATATCCTACCTGAGTGGCATCTACCATCGGGCGGCGTCTACACGGTCTATCCGGCAGCGCGATTTCGTCCACCTAAAGTTTCAGCGTTTGTCGATATGCTGACAGACGCCCTTAAACGATAGCTATTATTTCCGCTATGACACGCTCAACGTGCCAGTCGTGCATCTAGCGCCAGCCGTGATGTATCGTGACCGTCACACATTCGAGACAAGCGGACTATTCTTTCTGGGGCCCGGAGCACCTACAGAAGCTTGTTCCGGTTGAGGCATTATGCGACTTCGAAGCACATACCGAGAACATCAGGAGCAGTTTAGTGCTCAGTAGTGCCACCAGCGATCGCGATAAAGGTTCCTTTGCAAATGCCGATATAGGAGGTGGCCCACCCTCTGCAGCGCAACGCTGTCTCTGGCACACTTGTCTGAAATACTCTGACGGACATCGTTGCCGCCTGCTTCAAACCACGTGACGACCCTCGCAGCTTTATTAGCTTAGTTTACGGAAGATCGCCGCCGTCAAGGCCGATCACATGTCCACTCAGATACGAACTTTGATTGCCAGCGAGAAACAGCACCAACGCTGCAACTTCATCCGGCGTACCCACCCGGCGCATCGGATAGGGTGCAACCAGCTGTTCGGTTGTAACATTCCAGTCCCGGCGCACTCGCTCAAGCATCGGGCTCTCGATCGGGCCTGGCGCGATTGCATTGATACGGACGTTGTGGCCATACTCCTGTGCGGCTGCGCGTGTCATGTGAATGACAGCGGCTTTCGAGGCGCCATAGGCAACAATATTAGGGAAAGCATGGCGACCGCCAATGGACGCCATGTTGATCATGGCTCCCTTCGAGCGCACCAGATGCGGCATCTCGTATTTCATTGAGACAAATACTCCGCGCAGATTCGTCGCGATCTGGTCGTCGAAACCGGCGATGTCCGTATCGGCGATTGGCGCTGGCGGCAAATCGATCCCTGCATTGTTGAAGGCGACATCGATACCGCCATAGCGTTTGACCACGTCAGATACGAAACGCTCCACCTGCCCGGCGTCGCGCACGTCCGATCTAAGGTAGACGGCGTCGCCGCCCGCTACGCGTATCTCTGCTTCCACCTGGCGACCGAACGCCTCGCGTCGTCCATTAAAGCCGACCCGAGCGCCCGCACGGGCGAAAGCCGCTACCGTCGCGGCTCCAATGCCGGAAGTGGCACCCGTGACGATTACCACCTTGCCTGCCAACGCGCCCGGTGTCTCCGCGGCCGCCGACGCTGATGTTACGAAATTCTGCCCGGCTAGTGTACCTGCGGCAAGCATGCCCGCTAGAACCTGCCGCCGCGGAACCGCTGTCATTTCCTCAGACCTGTTTGTCATGGCTTGGTTCCTCCACAATATGTCTGCGGGAGAGTAACCCGAGCGATTGCCTGGAAAAATCGCGGATGGCTTTGTGCACTCTTTAGTATAGCTTTATAATCGGATGAGCATGATACCTGACCCTTTCTCCGGTCTGACCGCCTTCCTCGCCGTAGCGGAAACACGCGGATTCACGGCGGCCTCCGCACGGCTGGGCGTTTCCCCTGCAGCCGTAAGCCAGGCAGTAAAGGCACTCGAAGCGAAGCTCGGCACACCCTTGTTTGTTCGCACCACGCGCCGGGTCCGTCTGACCGAGGCGGGCGCGAACCTGTTGTCGCGTGTGGCACCTGCAGTTGCCGACATTGCGGGAGCCATCGAAACGGCAGGAGCCATGGGGGATGAACCTTCAGGTTTCCTGCGCCTCACGGTACCCCGTATGGCCGTGCCCCTTATCATTGATCGCGTGGTGCCGGCCTTCCGGCACGCGCATCCAGGGGTTACGGTAGAAGTCGCTGTGGAGGACGCAACTGTCGACTTGCTGGGGCGCGGTTTCGATGCAGGCATCCGGATCGGCGAATATGTCGAACGCGACATGGTGGGAGTCAGGCTCTCGCGCGATATCGTCTGGTCTGTCGTGGCCGCCCCCTCCTACCTGGCTGCCCACGGCCGCCCGGCAACTCCCGAAGACCTGACCCGTCATGAGGCTATCCGATATCGCTTCCCGGCCTCCGGCGCTCTCTATCGATGGGAGTTCGAACGTGCGGGGCGCCCCCTTTCGGTCGATCCTCCGGGAAAGCTCATCGTCAATGATGGCGCGCTGCTTGTCTCTTTCGCAAAGGCTGGGCTCGGCCTTTCATATGTTGCCGACATCGCAGTTGAACAGGAGCAGCGTGCCGGACTGCTTGTCCGCGTGCTGGAGCCTTACCTGCCCACCACGCCGGGGCTCTTCCTCTACTTCCCGCAACGTGCCCAGGCGCAGCCGAAGCTGCGCGCCTTCATCGATGTCACCAGAAAGCTGTTACGGCTTCGCCGGATCGAGGCCAAATCCCACCATGCCGCCATAGGTGAGCTGAAAGGCTAACGGCGTTTTCGCTTGGCTTGCAGTCAAAAGTCCAGTGCCGACCAGTATGGCGCCTGCCAGCACCACGGGGTGCGGCCAGCCGAGAGCTGCGGACCAAAGCTCGGTCTCACGGCAAAGCCCGGGTCTGTTCGAGTCGAGACACGATACTGAATGCTGCGCAAGGTGTATGTTCTAGTTCTTTGTGGTCCTGATAATCTGAGGAGAAAACAAAGTTCATCATGAACACGGAGGCCCTTGCCGCGACATATCGTTTTCTCTGTGAACGAAGTCGGGCGGGCGGTCCCGATGATGCCGAGGTTCCCCGCCCCTTCGCTTGCCGACGCATCATCGCACACGGGGATTTGCCCGCCCAGGAACACGAGAGCTTCCTGCGCAGGATACGACGAGGGATGACACCGTCGTCCAATGTGCCGCCGAGCTGCTGCTCGGTCCGGTCGACACCCAGACAATCAGCAACAAGGATGGTGTCTGGCCTGACAGAGTGGAGAATCATCTGTATCTTGCAACGTGCTACACCGGGATGCATCGACGAATGCTTGACGCCTACGCGGCAGAACTCTCCGCGATTGACGGGCTCAACGTTCGGCCCCGACGCACCTGAGAAAATCTACGGTCACCGATTGTTGCCGCTACGATGGCCTTCAACCCTGCGTCTTGGCAAACGAGCCGGATCGCCACACTCGGGGTCCGAACGAGTAATATCAGGAGTGGGTGCGTCCGCTGCTTGATCACCTGGGCGATGGTGAGGCGCCAGTCGTACTTCGCGTGCCAGGGAAGCGAGCTGCCCCTTGGACGGGCTGGATCGATCAGCACCCAGGTCTATCCCCGACAGAGTTGAGCAATGACATTAGTCATCGTCGTAGCGGTCCTGGGGGCGGCTCCGCTTGCGTTCGCGTTGGCGATCACGGCTCCAATCCTCAATATATACTCGACGCTTAACGTAGCGCTCGCAATAGCCGTCTTCGCAATACGTTTTGACAACACGCTCGCGTACCACGCCGTTGTTGGATGAGCTATTCGAGCTTGTATTCGATGATTGGCTTCCCGCATGAGCCGTGCCGGTGACCAAGGCAGCCACGACAGCTAACAGGACAATCTCGATACGCATGGCCTCTCTCCTTTGCTGGCTACTAAATTAAGCTGTCGAACCTGAACCGTCGATGAATGGCGGCGCCGCAACGACCGAAGTCTGCAACAAGATCGTTGGGTCGTGGTGTCCGCTCTGCGAAACTTTCGGCAATGACGTAACGAATAACGTTGGCTGGCACCGAGCAATGAACCATGGTTGTCTCCACCCAAGACCTGTAATTCTGGACTTTGACGAACCTGCGGGTGGACATGCTGTCGTGAGCACCACAAAACTCCTGCTGACCTTGTCGCTGATGGCGGCTTTCGCCTATGTGTCGCTTGTTGGCCTGTTGTATCTTTCACAGCGCGCCCTCCTCTATCCCGGCGCCAGCGCGACACTTGCTCCAGAGCACGCGAGCTGGGGCGAAAACGTATCCATCAGCACGCCGGACGGAGAGACGCTTCATGGTCTCTACGGCCAGGGCGAATCCGGCAAGCCGTCGGTGCTGTTCTTTCACGGAAACGCTGACCGGGTCGGCAACTACGGCTTCCTCGCCCAGGCGCTGGCCGGGCGGGGCATTGGCCTGCTGGCGATTTCCTATCGCGGCTATCCGGGATCGACCGGCTCGCCAAGCGAGAACGGGCTATTGACCGACGGAACTGCTGCGTTCGACTGGCTTTCGGTTCGCTCCGAAAGCCAGATCGTTGTGCTAGGCCAGTCGCTGGGCAGCGGCGTCGCCGTCAACACGGCCGGGCAAAGGCCGGCCGCCGCCGTCATCCTTGTGTCCGCCTACCTGTCGATCCTGTCGCTCGCCCAGACGTATTACCCGTACTTCCCGGTTCCGCTCCTTCTCAAGGATCCCTTTCGCTCAGATCTCAAAATAGCGAAGGTGAGGCAACCGAAGCTGTTCATCCACGGCCGGCATGACGACATCATCCCGCTGTCTTCGGGCGAGGCGCTATATCGCACCGCTCCCGAGCCCAAGCAGATGCTCATTTACGAAAGCTCTGGTCACAATGATATTTGGGATAACCGCTTGGTTGGCGACGTCATTCGCTTTCTGGAGGCGCTGAAACGAGACGCAACCTAGACCCGTCAAGCAGCGGAATCGTCAGCATGAAGCGAGCGCGGCATCCAGGATGCCCTCGAAGCAGTGAAACGGCGAACAGGTCATGTCCATTCCGCAGGATGCAAATGGCCAAGCTCAAGGAGCGATCGGCCTTGGCCTCAACAAGCTCGTCGTGAGAGGCCGCAAGCCGCGCGCCGCCTGGGACTTCCTTGAGTGGACCGCCGCCGAGGTAGAGGAACGCCGGCATCCCACGCCGCCTCCAACGGATGCTGCCTGAGTTCTTCTCCCGAAGCTTGAGCAGATTTCTGCGCGGTCTCAGCGCATTGGCAAAGTGGAATGTCGGTTTGCACGGCACACGCCAAATCGACATCGTAGAACAGCCGCGCATTGGCGAAGCCTGCACATTCGTCAATGAAATCTCCACCCGGCGTCATCGTGATTGGACTTCACGATCCGTTGGAGTCACGCTTGCTTTGGGTATAAATCGGAAATGGGCGGACCAACTATCATCGGAATAGGAGGCCAAAATGAAACATCATGCACTCGAGCAACTGCAGAGCGTCGCCGAGGTCGATCAGGATTACCCGCGCCAGGCCATGTCGCGCAGCGAACGTCTTGAACGCTGGGTGGAACTCCTCGAACGGCATCCAGGCCGGCGCCTCTCGACGCTGCACCAGACCGAGTATCAGCCGGCGCGGGAGCGCGCGGCCATGCGCAGCAATGGCTCGCCAATCTCAGTTGCTTTCGCGGATCCAGTCCTCCGCGCAGCCGGGTTGGAAAACGACAGTTATGGCGAGGCCAAGCGGTTTTTCGAACTGACCGATCACCAATTGCACAGGGTCATCTGCTATTGCCATTTCGGCGAGACCTTGAGCGCCGCGACGGCCGCCCACCACATCCGTAAGGCACTTAGCGGGCGACAGCGAGGCATGTTTATTCGGTTGCGTGCTGTGTTCGACAGATAAACCCGGCGAAGGTTCGCCGGATTGTTGCTGAAGCGGCTTGCCTCGCTCCCGAGCCGCCGTGGTGGGCAATGTTCTGCTGCGCGGAACGTTTATGCATGGTTCGTCCGTGCCGAGCGCCGCGTCTGGATGCAAAAAGATCGTTGACAAAAAACTCCCATACAAGTGCAGTGTGACACCCACTTCGACTTCGGTGCTCCGATCACCTTTCTCGTTCGTCAGATCTGGGTTGATTTGATGAGGGAGCCAGACTCCGTTTTCCACGGTCCTTACGAGCGCAACGCGCCTTGCCAACCGAATTCTCCCGACGCCACGCCGCGGGCGGAATGCCGTACTCGCGTCGGAACGCCCTGTTGAACGCGGCTTCGGATTCGTAACCCACATCGAACGCGATCCGCGCGACGGAGTCAGACGAATCCTTGAGTTGCGCTGAGGCCTGCTCGAACCTTTGACGCGCCAGGTAGCGCATCGGCGGCTCGCCGATGACGCGGGTAAACCTTTCTGCAAAGGCCGAGCGCGACAAGGCCGTCTCCCGTGCAAGATCTTCGGTTGTCCAACGCCGGGAGATCTGGCCGTGAAGAAGCCCCAATGCGCGTCCGACGACCGGGTCCTGCAGACCCGCGGTCCATGCGTGGGCGGCGGGCGGCTGGGAGGCGAAGTAGCGACGGACGGCCTCCATGAACAGGAGTTCCGCAAGTTTCGCGAGGATCGGCGGCGATTTCGCCTGACCCTCCGCAAGTTCCTTCGCGGCGAAGCGGAACGAGCTTTCGATCCAGCCCCCCGAGGCCCCGTCGGAGACGTTGAGCTTCAAGACGCTCGGCAGCATCGCGATGAAGGCGTTGTGAGGAAGATCGTTGCCCAGGAAGCCGCACAGAATCTGTGTCCGCTCTCCGCCGCCGCCATACACGATCTTCGCCAGCCCGCCGTCCGGCGCGGCCTGAATCAGATGCTCCGCGCCCACGGGCCGGAGATTCAACGCGCTTCCCAGGACGTGACCGTCATTGCGCGGCAGAACGACGATCTCTCCGCGATCGACGGGCACCGGAGGCTGATTGCCCACCTTCAGAAGACAACGTCCTGCGGTGATATAGTGGTAGGCGATGATGTGGCGCGGCTCGGGCGTGAACGGGCTGCAATCCTCCGGACCGACCTTTGCCGTGACGCACCACGGCGCGGTGAAATCCGCATCGAGAAAGATGCCGCCCGTAAGGCGCATGGTGCGCATCATATCCAGAATAGCGTCCATCCAATTTCCCGGCTGCGTTGGCGGATCGGTCAAGTCTTCCGGCGTCCCGCTCATTCCGCCGTCTTCTCCGCAAGTCTAGTTTAGCACCGAAGCCACACCTCGGGCAGCGGCCACAGACGAATGTTCTGGATTCCGCACGCGACGGGGAGGCAGTGAACCGGATGGAGATGACCAGCCATGAAAATGGACAAGCAAGGAAACGCCCTGTCGGGCGCCACGAACGAAGCCGCAGATCTCTTCGATCAGGCGGTGGAAGCCTTCAACATATATCGCGGCGACCCTGTCGGCTTACTTGATCGCGCCATCGAGACCGCACCCGACTTCGCGATGGCGCACATCATGAAAGCGCACCTGTTCGGCCTGGCGACCGAGCCGGAGGCGACAGAGGCCGCGAAAGACATCCTCGGGAAAGTGAAGGCGCTGCGGCTCTCGGAACGCGAGGCCTCACACGTCGCCGCGCTCGGCCTGCTTGTCGAGGGGCACTGGATCACCGCCGCTGTTGCGCTCGATCGGCACAATGCACACTATCCGCATGACATCGTGGCGATACAGTCCGGTCATCTGATGGATTTCTATCGCGCCAATGCCCGAGACCTGCGCGACCGCATCGCGCGCGTTCTGCCGAAGTGGTCGGCGGACATGCCGGGCTACTCGATTCTGCTCGGGATGCATTCGTTCGGCCTCGAGGAAACCGGCGACTACGGGCGGGCCGAAGCAGCCGGCCGCCGTGCGGTCGACCTGCAGCCGCTCGACTGCTGGGCGCATCATGCCGTCGCCCATGTGATGGAGATGCAGGGCCGCGCCGAAGACGGTATCGGCTGGATGATCGCGCGCGAACCGCACTGGTCCGGCGACGACAACTTTTTCAAGGTCCACAACTGGTGGCATCGGTCGCTGTATCATCTCGACCTCGGCCAGACCGACGAGGTCTTCGCGCTCTACGACGGACCGATCCGGCAGGACCGTAGCATCGTGGCGCTCGACATGGTCGATGCCTCGGCGCTTCTGTGGCGGCTTCATCTCTCCGGCAATGACGTCGGTGACCGCTGGAGGGAACTCGCGACAAGTTGGGACAGCCACGCCGACGGCCGCACCTATCCGTTCAATGACTGGCATGCGGTGATGGCCTATCTCGGGACCGGCCGGTTCAGCGAGGTCGACCGGATCATCGAAGGCTATCGGGCCAGCCCCGTTGCGTCCGATGTCGCCGAATGGGGCCGGCGCACCGCCGTGCCTCTGGTCGAAGGATTCGCGGCCTTTTGGCACGGGGACTATGAAACCGCGGCCGACCGTCTGCACGGCGCGCGTTTCATCGCCAACTCGTTCGGCGGCAGCCATGCCCAGCGCGACATCATCGACTGGACGCTGGCCGAGGCGACCGTTCGCGGCGGCCTGACCGGCATGGCCGAGGCCATCGCCAGCGAACGCCTGGCGCTGAAGCCCCACAGTCCGGTCAGCGGGAGCTTCCTGTCGCGGGCCAGGACTAGTGCATCGCCGGACAGGAAGGCTGCCTAAGCCGGCCCGCACCCAATCACTCATCGTTCGGGCGAGTTGAACGAACAGTCGCCCCCAAACCATTGGAGACCAAAACCATGAACCATCTCGCCATCGTCGTTCGGGACGACTCCTACGACAAGATGCTCACCCCGCTGACCTTTGCCTACACCCAGGCCCGGAACGGCGTGAAGGTCGACATGCTGTTTCTGCTCTGGGCGGTAAGAGCGTTGACCAGCGACGGAGCCGCCTCGCTCACAATGGACGGCCGGCACAAGGACGACGCCGACTGGCTACGAGCCCGCATGGCCAAGGACGGCGAGCCCACCGAAATCGAAGATTTCCTGAAGCTTCTCGTCAGCACCGGGAATGTTCGCCTCTACGGATGCCGGTATGCGGCGCAGACCTTCGAGGTCAAGCCCGACGATCTCATCGCAGAGGCGGACGGGATCGTGGATCCTGGCTGGTTTCTAACAGAGAAGGCGGTCAAGGCGGATCACTGCCAGTATTTCTGACGAGGGGCTTCGGGCGCGCGGATCACCAGAAAAGGCCATGCGCCACTCGTTTGCGTTTTTAACGATGCTCTCACGGTGTTTTTGCGAACGACGCACGTGCCCATGGGAAAACCGGCATCGCAAGGCAAAACCAATGCTGATGCAACCATACAAGAAAGGCTAATACTATGAAGACCTCATTTCTCGCCAGAGCCTTCCGGTTTTTGCGGCCGCGTCGCGAGCGAAAGGTTTCCGATCATCTCCTGCTCGATCAGCTTGATGATCACGCCCTGCGCGACATGGGTTTGCGCCGAGGGCCATCAATCCGTGTGCTCGAATTGATGTACTCCGATTGACGCCAAGGAGAGGGACACGGCATGATCCGCAACGGTTTCTCGCGTTCTTCTTGCGGTAGCGCACTGATCCAGTCCTCGACGTTTGGGGTCAAAGGGCGGTTCCTCGAACCGCCTTTTTGTCGAGAATTCGCTGAATGGGTTGTACGAACCCGGAGGCAGCAGCAATTGTTCCTTTGAAAATGCCGATAACAGCACTTTTTGATTGGTGCCTTAAGTCTACGATCGCTGCATCAGCGGTGAAAAGTCTTTGATCACGTTGAGGATTTCATGAATGTCCGCTTCGCGTCAACAGCAGACACCGCAGGCAGCCAGTTCGGCTCGCGAGGTCGTAAGATCGGTCGCCCCTATGGACTTTCAGCGTCTGGGCCAATGTCTCCAAAAATGCGTGCAATGCCGAAATGAGCCGTGAAACCACTCAGATTCACTTAATCAGCCTATACGTCGCCGACCAGGATCGCGCTCAGGTACCCATCGATATCCGGCGCGTGGGCCTTTGACAAAATATGCTGAACCCAAGCCTGCCTCTCATGCCAGGATACTGCCATCTCCCAGACGCAAAACGCGGCACCCGATGGCCATCCAAGCGTCAATGTTTCTCCTCCATCATGAGGGGCACCGTAGAGCCGATGCTGCACGATGTCTTGATCAGACCACCAATCTACAAGAACGTAGTTGCCTGCGATGCCCTCGTGAACGGTGATCCAACCTAAGCCATAATGAGTTGAGTAGTCTTCCGATGCAGCAAGCTCCTTGGTTGCAATTGCAATAGCGTGTTCCACGAGCCCCTCTTTTGGCGTCGCACCATGAGCGGAGATTCTGTAGAGCTTCATGCGCCATTCCTCATGTGCCAGGATGCCAAGAGAGCTTACTGTACGAGTTTGATATGGTTCAAAATGATATCGGCTCATCGACATGTTAGGTCCTCAAATCGTTTTTGTGATCGTCTTCCCACAGGCAGTGGGCGATCCCGTTTTTATTAGCCGCCACGTGAATTCTATCGCCAGTTTGTGGGAAGTTCGAGAGCGCGCAGCCGCCGGCAAATTCGAGCGGAACTCAGACTACCCGAAAAAGCTGCGCAACCAATCATAACCCAAAACTGTTGTCGTTCTTGCCGCGTTGATCACTATCAACCGGCATGACGAATATTTTGGCGTGCTGGCGTGTTCACGATTGATAGCCACTACCAGGATCCGGTCACTCCTTTTGCATTGCACAATTGCATAATTTTCATATTGACTATATAGTCGATATGACTTAAAAGTGCACATTGAAACAAGAGCGCCAGCCGTGGGCCGAAGCTCCTTCATCGTCAGTCCGACTACAGGTTAGCCTCTGTCGCTCGGCCTGACGGCGTGGTCCGGGGGCGATAACGCCGCTCGTCGAGCGCTTACATAATTATCGGTTGCGCCGCCGCGTGCGGCGCGTCAACTCGTTTTGACAGGAGAGACTCAATGGACCCCTATATCTCGGCTCTGACAGGTCTCGTCGGCGTGGCCATAGGCAGCTTGACCTCGTTCGCCGCCACTTGGCTGACACACAGATCTGAGTTGAACGAAAAGCACCGCAACGCCGAGGTTGCCAAGCGAGAGAAGCTCTTTTCAGATTTCATCGCCGAAGCGACACGGCTTTTTGGAGATGCACTGAGCCATCAGAAGGACGACGTGTCCGACCTCGTACTCCTGTACGCACTGATCGCCCAGATGCGTCTGATTTCATCTCGTCCGGTTGTGGATGCAGCCGAACGGACTATGGATCATATCATCGAAGCCTACCTTGCACCGAACCGCTCGCTGCACGAGATCGCTGATCTCGCGCGCTCCGGCGCGATGAACTTTCTTTTCGATTTCAGTGAGGCTTGCCGAATGGAGTTGGCGGCAAAGCGGCCGCCTGCGAGCCGGAACAACGAGCGCTGTTCACCGCTTCTATTCGGGGGCGTTCGCAAAGCAGTACCGGGATGGACCAGCACGCCGAAATAAGTCGGCTCCTAGAGGTAAATGGGTGGCACTTACACAACTCCTCTTTGGCGGCATTGTTAGCCTTGGCAACATCGCCGTCCATGCAATCGTAATGACGCCCTTGGTGGCCACTGTGAACCGCGCGTTCAGATGGGAGCACGGGCATCCTCAGGTGTGGCTCACCGTCGTCATGATTGCTACCGTCTCTATTCTCATGATCGCGCATGCAGTGGAAGTGACGCTATGGCTGCAATCTATGCCCTTCTGGGCGTCGCTCCACCCGGAGCCGATATCCTCTACTTCGCATTCGTCAACTACGCGACGCTCGGCTACGGCGACGTGGTGCCGGTCGAGAGCTGGCGCCTACTGGGCCCAATAACTTCAATGAACGGAGTGTTGCTTTTCGGCTGGTCAACCGCGGTTATTTTCGAGGTCCTGACGCGAGCTATGCAACTGCGTGACGAAGCGAATGACAAGTAGTCTGCACATCGAGCGACGCCCTACTCTCTCGATCACCGGTCGGGTGGTACTGGCGGATCGGCTGCACAGGTTCATACGCGGCCAAATGGAAATCGGCCCACGACCCAGTGGATTACTCCATGAGGCGTACGTCCCAGAGCGCTCATGAACGGTGCCTAACCCGTTCGACGCTCGTTCGATTGATATAGCGATTGCTAGAGCTAACGTCGCCCGTCGAACATTCCGGCGTGCCGCACGTGCCGCTGCTTCCTCAACCTGTCAAGGGTCACAGAGAGGTGCGTGGCGATGCGGCTGGTTTTGTGGGATCACCGTCGTCGATCCCGAGCTTCGGCATCAACCTGACGGCGCAAGCCGACGTCGTCAGTGGCACGGCCGCTTCTCACAGGATTTCAAGACGCGCTTTCCGGCATCCGGACGGTTGTTAGACAGGGCACACGCGATCTCTGCCACAAGATGCTGGGCGGGGTGATAGTAGAAAATTAGGCACCAATCAAAATCTCGCATCATCGGCGTTTCAAACGAACGGCTGCTGCCGACTGGTAACCTATACAACGCTATGGTGGAAAGCTCGTTAGCCGATAGAGCCAAACGCCACACAGATTGAGGAGACCTAATCAAATGCCTCGCGCCACCCTAATTAACTGAAGCGTGACAGGCGAAACGCCAGGGCACAGCGAGACAATCGGGGTGTAACTTTCCAATTCAAGCTGTCAACATTGCGTGGACAATACTCTGCATCGCAACCAGGCGACGATTTGCACCCCGGATTGTACCGTCACGAGGACAATGATTCGATACGTAGCAAGCAAGTTAGCATGAAAACCTGCGTCGCACCGATGTTTCATCGAAACTCTATAACAAGCAGGATAACGAGCGGCACTCCCCAAAGCGTCCCCAGTACGATGGCCGACATGAGATATGCGGTCAGAATGCGAAGAATAGGTCTGAGATAGATCATTGTGCTGCTCTGCCGACTGTTCGCGGAACGGCGACGCCTCGATTTTCAACATCAAATCTTGGACGAATATCTTCCTTTGGCCTGTTCGCTCCGATGCCGAGGATCGGAACGGATTGCAAACCAGTAGACTGCTTTTCCCGGTATTGATCGCCCCCATACCGGTCTCGCGGCAACCCAGCGAACAGTTCGTCTGTTGCGGACTGAGCGCGTCTGCGACGCTCTGCCGCCGAAGCCCCTTCCAATCCGAGGAGCACCCGGAGGATGTCAGCGCCGACGAGGCGGCTGACGAAAGTCGCACTCAACTTCCGGCGCTCTGCCGCAGTAACGTCTTTGGTTTCATCGTTTTGCGCTAGGATCGTTTCGATTGAGTCTTCGGGCGTCCCAATGAACGCATTATATGCCGTCTCGGCAAGGTGAGGGAATCGGGAACTCTCTGCCATGACTGTGCGCAACAGTGCGGTGGTTTCGGCATTCGCAAGCTTTTCCTGGAACGTCACTCCCATCAGCTCCAGCACCACTTCGAGCGGCTTTCCCATCGGCGCCGCCATCTCGGCTTTGCTCTTGTCCGAACGGTCGCAAGTATTCGAAATCACCGCCCGAAAGAGATCGTCCTTACCCTCGGAGTGGCGGTAAAGGGTCATGACGGAAACCCCGGCGGCGGCGGCAATCGATTCCATGTTAGTGCCTTCATAGCCAAGGCGAAGAAACGTGTTCCGTGCGGCCTCTAGGATCGCTGTGCTCTTGCGCGCCATGGCCTTTGCCTTCGGGTGATCGTCCGACCAATTCTTCATATGCCTGTTGACTCCATCATAATGACGATAGGGTGGGAAGGCTGTACGGGCGGGCCTCTCCAGGTCGCCTGCCACGCAATCGCCTGTTTGCGCCCTTTGCACGGCTGACAACCGGACTCTTAGCCATTGTTCATCAGCATCTGGATGGCAAGGTGTATTCTTGCTGCCTCATCTTCAGATATGTCGACTAGATTGAGCAGGTCGGCAAGAATGAGTCCGATGATGGCGAAGAAGCTGAGACGTTCATACTGGACCATAGGAGACTGTCCGTCGAACCGGCCTAGCAAAGACGCGCCAAATGCCTGCAATTCCTTTGAGCTATGACCATTGGAGGCGCTTAAGATCAAAGCAGCAAAGCGGTTGTTTCCCTTTTGCCAATCGTCCCAGATTTCAGCGATCATGGCAGAAGGGAAGCAATTGGTGGCCGGTCGCAGTTTCGAGAGTTTATGCTCGATACGGGCAATAAAACGTCGCTCGACCCCTCGCTCCAGATCGTTCTTGGTTCGAAAGTGGTAAAGTAAGCCGCCCTTGGTGATCCCGGCTCGCGCGGCAACTGCATTCAAGGTCAAACCGGTTATTCCATGCGCGAGCAGGACCTCTTCGGCAGCATCAAGAATTTGATCCACCGTTGCTCCACTGCGTCTGGTCGAATTGGTCAGCAATAAAGTGCCTCCGAATAACCGCGAAGCCGCGTTGTGTCCGACATATCAAGCCGAGCTTTGCGAATGGTGCGCATCACCATTTCATAGTGCGTGTTTATATAGATCTTGAGTTCAGGCAGCTTTGTATTATCCGCGCTCAGGAACATTTCGATCGCGTAGGTCAATGCCGGGCTGATCAATATTTGACTGATATGGTCGTTGGTCCAGATTTCAAAGACGCCCTCACGCACGCCTTTTTGAAGAATGCGATCGAACATCGTCATCAGTGGTTGGACGAATTGGTCGAAATGGGTCGATCCGAGTGTTGGAAATCTCCGACCATCGGCAATGAGGAAACGAAGAATTTCGCGCGAATGCTGATTGACGGTCATATGGTCGTAGAGCGTATCGAGAAATAATCGCACGAGCTCATCGCACGACCGGTACTGGTGCTGCTCCAGGAATTGCTTCTCGTCGAAGATCGGCTGCGAGAGCTTGCCAACGACGTGCTGGAACAGTTCTTCCTTGTTCTGAAAGTAGAGATAAACTGTCCCTTTGGTCACGCTCGCACGGGCGGCCACATCTTCGATGCGCGTCGCCGTATAGCCGCGCTCAACGAATTCCTCGAACGCAGCCTGAAGAATCGCTTGCGGCCGCTGCACTTTGCGGCGGGCTCGCGGTCCGAGTTCGTTCTTGGTGACGATAGGTCCAGGCGCAATCTTGCTTCCAGCCATTTTCTTATCTCTGTTGAGTGGGATTCAACTTCAATATGACTGATAGGTCAATTCGACTGTATTGTCAATATGAATGTTGCGCATTTGAGCGATGCAAAAAATGCGTGGCCGTTGAAGGTCTGGCTGATGTTGCACACTTTGGGTCGGGTCTTCAGGTTCTCGTCACAAATGAGAATCCAATTCTCAAAGGGTGTGAATGATGCGACGGTACTGACCTGCTCCCGCTTATGTCCGCATTTATAAGTTAGCTCTGTTCTGGTTTTGGCCTTTTTGGGACCGGGTTGCGAACTCATAGGGTGTCATGCCGTCAAGGCTGGTGTGGGGTCGGTTCAGATTATAGTCAATCCTCCATTCCTCGATGATCTGGCGGGCGTGCCGATAGCTGGAGAAGAGATGCTCGTTGAGGCACTCATCACGCAGTCTGCCGTTGAAGCTTTCGATAAAGCCGTTCTGCATCGGTTTTCCCGGTGCGATATAGTGCCAGTCGACCTGGCGTTCCTGCTGCCATTCCAAGATGGCATTCGAGGTCAGTTCGGTGCCATTGTCCGAGACAACCATGCAGGGAATTCCACGGTGTTCGACGATCCTGTCGAGCTCCCGGCCAACGCGCGTTCCCGAGATCGAATTGTCGACGACGGTTGCCAGACATTCGCGGCTGAAGTCATCGATGACGCAGAGCACCCGGAAGCGGCGGCCGTCGGTCAAAGAATCCGAGACGAAGTCGAGGCTCCAACGCTGGTTTGGTCCCTGGGGGATCGCCATCGGCGCACGTGTGCCAAGCGCTCGTTTGCGGCCGCCACGCTTGCGCACCGTCAGCCGCTCCTCTTTGTAGAGGCGGTAAAGCTTCTTCCAATTGACCTCGACACCTTCTCGCTTCAGCAGAATGTGAAGCCGGCGGTAGCCAAAGCGGCGACGTTCGCTGGCCAGCTCCCGCATGCGGTGGCGGAGATCTGCATCATCCGCCCGGCTTGACCGATAGCGATAAACCCGCGGATCAATCCCCACCAGTCCACAGGCACGGCGTTGCGAGTAGTTCTTTTCATTCATGGCCCAGTTCACGGCATCTCTCCTCGAACCGGGCCTCAAAAGTTTTTTCCAAGCATCTCTTTGAGCGTCGATACATCCAGCATCGCATCCGCCAAGAGACGCTTCAGTTTGCCGTTTTCTTCCTCAAGTGCCTTTAGCCTCTTGGCTTCCGGCACTTCCATGCCACCAAACTTCGAGCGCCACTTGTAAAACGTCGCATCGCTGACACCGTATTTCCGGCAAAGGTCAGCAGCCGATAATCCGGCCTGATGCTCCTTCAAAATACCGATGATCTGCTCGTCGCTGAAACGGGATCGCTTCATTTTCTGTCTCCTGGTGTGGAGAACAGACTAACCTCAAATCGAGGACATTCCAGGGGAGCAGGTCACTCCTCACCTTTTGGGCGTCACATTTTGCGCTATAGTACAGGTGCGATAAGCCGAAACCTTCATTAATTCGAAGGATGTGAAAGGGCGGTGCATCTCGGCCCGCACCATTCTTACCCAAGTGTAACTCTAATCCGTTCTTTCGGCCACCGATGGTCAATTAAGGGGCAGTCGTACAGCGCCATTACTCCCTCTGCGTGCTTGCTAACACAATGGGCGGAAAAGTTTTCGTGTTCCTCCTCGGGAAGGAGCATAAAGCTAATGTCTTTTGGGCCGAACTTGATGCTATGCGGTACTCTCCACTCACGCTCCCAGTCGAACGGATAATTGTTCCTAAGCACATCAATGAAAGGCACTAGAATCCAGATTGGCGCTTTCGGATCGTTTCTTGATTGAGACATTAACTCCGCAACAGCCTCATACCTTTCTTCCATCGTGTAGAAGAGCGGTCCTCCCCCAATGCGTCCAATGAATTCTTTGGTAAATCCAAAACCATAGGATCCCCGAAGTCGTTTAATTCGTGAGAGATTATGAATCGGTACTTCGCTCAGACACACCGAATTTGGGCAATGGGGGTAGTATCTGCCAACACCAAACTTCGTTCTTGCCTCGATCTCACCGGCAAGCAACATACTTGCCATGTTGTGTGCTGAATCACTCTCCGGGGTCTTCTTGGTGAAGTGGACAACATAATCTGACATGTCTTCCCACTCGGGATCATAACGCCTTCGTATCAGTTCACGCATTCAGGACTCCGGAGAACGTGCCAAACTCACCGGAGTGTTATCATCTTCAAGACAATTTCTGGTAAACCCGATGGGTGCGCATCGAACTTTGGGAACAGTCCATTTAGGTCGGTCTTTGTAGAAAAATTCTGCAACGAGTACCGTGTGAAATCCTCCAACAGTTTTCCTAGTGATTTCACGTTATTCGAGAACGGTTGCTACGATGCGGCGAATGTGCTCGTGAAAGCGAAATTCTAGCGATGTCATCCGACACCTCCCTATTGCCCTGAAAAGCCGAGTCCTTATGGATAGTCGTTGCATGCGCAGTTTGAACGTTTTGCTACATCAATAGTTTGATTGACTTGCTAGCTACATTTCGGGACTCCTACGGCGCCAATCGTGCTGGCGATTCCAATCCAGAAACGGCAGAGTATCTCCGGCATCGGGAGGGCCTTCAGCATGAGCATTCCAGCAGTTCATACTCGCAAAAAACGCATGATCGTTTTGGACACAGAAACGACGGGGAAATTAACCTATGATCGCATCGTCACGCTTGGCGCCGTACGCCTGGAGGGCGACGAACTGCAGAGGGAATCTCTGTACCTTATATTCGATCCGAGCATCGACAGCCATCCGGAGGCAATCGAAAGTCACGGATATGATAATTGGATGACACGTTTTCAGGACCTGTTTTCCGATCTCGCGCCCAGAATACATACATGGCTGTCGTGGGCGGATGAACTGGTTATGCACGATTGCCGATTCGCCATGCGATATCTGCAGCGTGAGCTGTGCCAGGCGGGCGTAGCAGAGCTGACACAACCCACGTCCTGTACCATGGAGCGAGCCGGGGAGCTGTGGGGTAGAGAGTCGTCAGATCTGGATGAATGCCTGAAGCGCATAGGCAAATCACGCATTTACCGCATACATGGTGCGCTGGAAGACGCTTACCTGACCGCTGCATTGTACCTTCACCAGATCGGATCAAAGCGGCCCATTGCCCGCGTTAACTCGTGGTCTCCGCCGAAAAATCTCAAGCCTCATCCACCGCGTCCGCCGGGAGAACTGCCGTCCCGAACTGAGAAGAAGCGACTTGGGACAATCGAAGATGCTCACCTGCTACTTTCCCAAGGTTCGGCAATGGCGTCCCCCTTGCAATACGCGTCCGGGCCGCGATCCACTCCGCAAGCTCACAGCGTTTGATCGCCGCCTTGACATACAACGTCAAGTTTGTTCTCGATCCTGACAACGGGGTGGGTCTCGCAGACAAGTTCACCCTGTGATGTCTCCTCAGAGACTGCAGCTTCTTGTTTGGTGTCGTTCACCGCGAGACGGTCTGGCAAAACAGGCCAAATGGCGGCGCAATCCGCATTCTACTACCTGAAAGCCCTGGAGAACTGGTCCGAGAGGCTTCATCAAACAAGACCATGCGCGGCGCTCGCCCGTCTTAGTGTGCCTTCTGCAGGCTGCCCGGGAGTAGGCGGCTTGCTCCGCGAAAACAGGATTTTTCGTCGTCAATCGCAATCGTCGCCATGAAGTAGGCTTGCTAACGCAAGGCCAGCGGCAGGATGACTGCCTTGTGCCCACATCGGCAACCTGACAATTCGACGTTTCGGACAAAACAAAACGCGCCCCCGAAGAGCGCGTGATAGATGGGCTTTCGCCTGTCGTTTTTGAACTCTTATTGACGTCATTTCGTATTCCGCAGTGCTAGCGCGTATTCTAGCTCATCTGCCTATAGAATTTCCGGCTTAGTCCACTGTGCGCACCTCTTCCGCCAGCGCCATCTGATAAAACGGTTTCGCGATGATGCGAAGTGTCAGGAATCGCATTGAGCGCATCCCCAAGCTGGCCGAACGCAGAACTTTGTCTCGCGCGAGGCAACAGCCTGTAGCGAACCAATCCTATCATCCCGCACAAAAATCAGGCGACCTTGACGTCCTTGATGGCCTTCTCGACAGCCGACTTGACCGGAGCGGAGATTTCTTCAACGGCCTTGGTGGCCACAGCCTGGATTTCCTTGGCCTGACCGGAGATGGCTTCTGCCTGATTGCGTACGAAGGCGCTCTGCAGTTCGATTACTTCACCAAAAGACTTCGCGCCGATCAGGGCTTCGATATGAGCGAAGCTGGCTTCCGTGTTGGCGCGCAGTGCAGCCAATGCCTTCAGCGAAAGGGCAGCGGTGTTGGACTGGGCCGTCTCAAAAGTCGTTTCGAGGGTCTTCTGGGCCGCTTCAGCCTGATCCTGAATCTTGGCATAAGCTTCTTTGGACTGGGCAACGCCCTTTTCGGTGAACTCGCGAACCTGGTCGGTTACAGCGGTGGCATCGAAAGCAGGGGTCGAGAACGCATCAGCCGTCTGTTTGGCAGTCTTGCTCATTGTAGAATCCTCCTGTGGCGCAGCCAGTATTTACCGGTGCCGTGGTTGATTTCAAATTTGAATGCTCTGATTTATGTACATGGGTTTGTTGTGCATGGCAATAATTCTTTTGCATCGCACAATAAATAACGGATGTTTATTTAATATCGAGACTTCTCGATACTTAGCCTGCTAACTCGCCAACACATTCCGGGATCGGGGACCGCACGAGCTCGTCCTGTGCTGACAAATAGCAAGTTTGTCGCGCCGCAGACCAAGAATTTGAGGCGCTGCAGCCAAAGCAGACTCAATTAAGTCTTGCTATGTGTTGACAGTCGATACTGCAGGCATCACGCTTGCGCCTTGCCTCCCCGGAGGCATAGGGCTCGGCGTTACCGCATCCGTCTAGAGCAGTGCGCCGAGCCTCACTGACATCATCGCCGAGAAACTCGGACGGCATCGCTCTACGATCTTTCGCGAACTGAAACGCATTCGCTTCGACGATCCACAGATGCGTGGACTTTTGGGCTTTTACTGTCTGATCTAGGTCAAAGGATCGGCGGCACAATCTGCGTAAGCTGGTGCGGCTGCCGCAGCTGTGCGAGGCGATCGACGAACGGATCCGCCACGACTAGTCATCGTCGCCGAAACGGGCGGATCGAACCTACGACACCCAATGGCAAGAAGCCTTCAAATTACATGCTGATTTCAGCGTTGTTCAAAATCGATACCAGTTGATATGTTCCTTTGAAAATGCCGATAAGCGTGGATTTTCTGCCCAATACGATTGGTTCCTACAATCGCTGATCGTGTGACGATATACAAACCTTCGGTTGATAATTTCTGAAGTCGGCGCGCTAATCATGCCGTTAAACGCTCATTTGAACGAAATCAAATTAGTTCGGCATTTTCAACACATTGCCACACCCACCAGAGCGATTCATTATCAAAAAAGTACCGTCAGCAAGGCGTTCCAGTCGTGAAAGGCCTTTTACGACTGGGCAAACGGGGGCTGCGGTACCTGTCCTCCTCCCCAACACTCAGGAGCATAGCGCACCCGCAGTCACGCAACGCGGTGGGCTGCGCTTCAGCTAGCTTACAATCTGTTCGGCGACAGCTTCTTCGAGGCCAGCTGCCGCTTGGGCGGCAAGACCGCCGGCCGCTGCTTGTGAATCGTAAAATTCCTCAAGTGCATAGACTCTACCCCACCGCAGGATGAACACGTGGAGACCACGGTTGACGTACAACGCTTCGCCGTTGAGCAGCGTTGCAGTGCCGTCCCACTGGGCAAACACGGTGGTATGCCACGGCCAGCCCTTCACCCAGATGTGGTTGACCGTGAGATGGAGAGTGGGCAGGACACGGCCGAGGCGCTCAAACCAGCGGCGCACGGCTTCTTTATCGTGGCGCTCACCACCAAGCGCGTGGGCGCCAGAAACGCGGTGATGGACATGCGGCGCGAGTGCTTTCACCGCCGCATCCCAGCGATGGTTGTTGACGTGGTCGAAGCTCTGACGGATCGATTTCTCGACAAAATAGCTGTATATCATTTGACCTCTCCTTTAGACTTATTCGATGGCGTGATCGAGGGCATCGTGTAGCGAGCCGTGCGGACGCAAGAGCGCGCGGCCGGCAGCAGGCAGGCGGCGGTCTGCACGTCGGGTCAACGCATTGTCACGTCGGCCCGCAGATGCGTGTCAGTCTCGGTCGAGACCGTCACCTCCTTGCCGGACCTTGAGAAGGCGTAAAGCGAGTCCTGATGTCCTGGCATGGAAAATGCCACGGAGTCGCCGTCGGCGAGGCCCATGACGACCCGCAGCGGATCGCCCCCGGTCTTCGGCGCGAAGGTGGCGGTGACCTCCAGCAGTTCGCCGTCGACCGGGACGTAGTAGACCGCCATGTCGAGGTGTCCCTCGTGCAGGCTACCGCCTTCGATCGGGCGTCCGATGGTTGCTTCTTCGGCAAAAGCCGGGGTCGCAAGAAAAAGCACGGCCAGGAGCGATGCGCTCAGGGTTTTGCGGATCATCTCATATCTCCTTTTTTAGATTTCGTTCGACCGCTATACAGCGTATAGATTACGAATGCAATCAAAAGTGAGATGACGATGCGCGTAAGTCGCAGTCAGGCCGCGGAAAACCGCGATCAATGTAGCGAGCCGTCTTTTTGGGGAGCGGGGTGTTGAGTTGCGCCACCAATTGACCCGCTTTTGGCGCCTGGGCACGATGAGGGTGCCTCGCAAGGAGAGGCAGGCGAAAGAGCTCGTTTCGGCATCTCTCATGAACATGACAGGAGGCCAACATGACAGATTTGCCAGCGACCGTGCTGATCGCCTTCGCCGTGGTTTTGGCAATGGCGGGCCTGTTCATTTCGCAACGGTGGGGCTGAGAGCTGAGCAAATTACTTTGGTCTGTCCGCACACCACTGTTTATGTCGTCGCGGGGATGGGATCATGGACGGAATTATCTTGCTTCTTTGTATGTCCGTTGCGGTGCCAGTTTTCTGCACAGTAGCCGGCATCGTCGTCGCATTTATCGACCGCAAGCCGAGGCTATCGAGCAAGGAAGCTTGGTGCATTGTTTGGAACACAAGACGCCAATCTAACGCGAGGGAGCCGCGCCGGGAAGACCCAAACGAAGCGGATAAGCACGGAGCGGTCTAGGCGGCGGTGAAATAATCCATAAAGGTGGCCGCAAGGACTAAGCTTGTCGGAGCTACGCAGAACCCGGAACGGTAGGGTTCTGCCTCGAAGCTGCCAGTCCGAGGTGGCAAGAACTCGAGTAGCCGTCCGGACTCCATCGAAATGGATGACACAGGCTGCCATTCAGCAGCACAAGACGGGAGCAGCGACGAGATCGCCACGCTCAGTGGGCACAGCGATGGCGAGTTCCCCCTTGAAGCCGCGCCCACCTTAAAGTGCAAAGAGGACAGTCTGTTTGCTGGACCAATGATCCGATCGGCTGGCGATCCTACTTCGCGACCTTTTCGAGCAGCCTCTTGGCGGCCGCAGAAGACGACGCGGGGGTTCTGGCCGGTGGCGAGCAGGCCATCGGTCACGATGAAAACGCCCCAGTCCTCGCCCCTTTCGAACTTGCCACCCTTGGCCTTGAGTTCGTCCTCTACAAGGAACGGCACAACATCGGTGATTCCAACTCCTTCCTCCTCGCTGTTGGTAAAGCCGGTCACGCGCTTTCCTCCGACGAACGGACGGCCATCGGGTGTCTTGACGTGGCGCAGTGCCCCGGGGCCGTGGCCGCCGGGATAAAATACCGTGTCGAAATCCTCCTGGCGGACGGAATCGAGCCGAACGGTCTGCGCCAGTTGCGTATTGGCCAACGGATCAACCTCGAAACGCCGTGTCTGATCCGTTTGGAAACTTGGCTCGTTGCTCTTCGGATCGGGCGGCTGGCCGCCCTTAGGGGAGGCGAGCGTGATCTCTGCGCCAGCGTCCTTGAATGTAGTGAGGCGTGGCCAGTTCTTCGAGCCAGAAGCCGGACTTCCGGCCGGTATTTCCCAACTGATCGCGATGTGAGTACTATCAAAACTCTTTCTTCGCAGTTGCAGCGCCGATTCCATTCACTCTTGATGGGTTCCGCAAGGACGTTGCGATACAAATCCGACGATCGCGGAACCTCAGCAGTACTTCCTTCAAAGCCAGCCGCGTCGCTTGAAATAAAGATAGGGAAGGATAGCGGACAGCACCATAAGAGCAAAGGCCCAGGGATAGCCGAGCACCCACTTCAGTTCGGGCATATAGTCGAAATTCATGCCGTAGATCGAGGCGACGAGCGTCGGCGGAAGGAAGACAACGGCGGCGACGGAAAAGATCTTGATGATCTGATTCTGCTCGAGATTGATCAAGCCGAGTGTGGCGTCCAGTAGGAAATTGATCTTGTTGGTAAGGAAGGCGGCATGGTCCGTCAGCGAGCCGACGTCGCGCTGCAGGATTTTCATCTTCTGCCGCACGTCCTTGCCGGCCTTTGTCGTGCCTTTGGCAATGGCCTGGTGATAGGAAAGCAGGCGCGTGAAGCTGACCAGGCTTTCCCGGACCATCGAGAGCATGTCGCCCTTGCGCCCAATCTGTTCAATGACGGCATTGAGGTTGAGCGTCTTCTGGGTCGCATTGCGCACCCGGCTGCGGAACACCTTATGCGAGAATCTGTCTACGTCGCCGCCGACGCGCTCCAGGATGTCCGCCATCCTGTTGATCATCGCCTCGAGAATACCGAGCATCGCCATTTCGCCGGACGTACAGGCGGGGCCACCCGGCTTTTGGATCCTGTGGGCGAAGGTGGTAAAGGGCAGCGGTTCGGCATAGCGGACCGTCACGAGACTACCGCCTTTCAACACGAAGGTGATCGGCGTCTTGACGGGCTCTTCCGAGTCAAGCTCGCTCAAAGCGGTAACCGTCATGAACTCCGCGTCTTCTTCGTTATAGAGCCGCGCCGAGGGTTCGATTTCGTCCATTTCCGCCCGTGTCGGAATGGAAAGCGACAGACACTGCTCGACATAATTGTCTTCATTGCGGGTCGGATTGTAAAGATCGTACCAGACCGCCCCCAACTGGCATGCCGGTAGCACCTCGCCTTCCGTGTTAATGGCGGATGACAGGATGCGGTCGTTCTCTTGCGTGTAAATGCTCAGCATTCCAAACTCCTTTCGGCAGGGCTTAGGGCCAGCCGGCAGGAGCCTTGCTGATCAGGCGTCCCGCTGTGCCAGCGAGGGTGTCGTTCGACATCGACAGTCGGCGTCCATTGTCTGTATCCTTGAATTGGGTGACGGCCTTAAGACCGTTGCCTCGGGGGGTGCTATGGGGCGATTGTGTGTCCAAGTCAATGGACGTGCGATCGAGATTTTGGCGCGGCAGCCCTGTCATATGGAGGGTCGTCAATGGCGAACGATGCAAAGTAGCCGCGGAGGAAAAGGAAGGGGCCTAAGTCGGTCCAGATAAGAGAGGACGCGTCGCCCCCTCTTTCTCGTTGAGTAGACAAGAGCACTCCGACTCAGCGCGCATAAGCAAGGCGACGCTGGACGAATTGGCGCTCTTGTGTTCAAACGGAGATCGCCACGAATGCAACTAGTGGAGCCCAGCCTGCCACTGAGAACGAACTGAGAAACAATTTGTCCGATCCCGATGCAGTCCACAAAGAAACCTACCCCGTCCTTGTTCTGGGAGCTTTGGGGGTTGTCTACGGCGATATCGGCACGAGTCCGATTTACGCCTTTCGCGAAGCCCTGCACGCGGCGTCCACGGATGGCTCTCTGCTAAGAGCAGATGTGCTCGGTATTGTATCCATGATCTTTTGGGCTCTGACGCTGATCGTCACGGTTAAGTATATTCTGTTTGTCCTTCGCGCCGACAATGATGGCGAAGGGGGAATTCTTTCGCTTATGGCACTCGCCCGGGAGAGTTACAAAACACGGCCCCGCCTGATCCTTGGCATCGGCATTGTGGGCGCCGCATTATTCTATGGCGACGCCGTCATCACCCCGGCGATTTCCGTTCTGTCCGCGATTGAGGGTCTTGAAATCGTCACTCCGGCTTTCACGCCGTATGTCGTTCCCATAACCATCACCATATTGTTGGCCCTCTTCTCGGTGCAGCGCTACGGCACAGCCCGCATGGCCTTCTTTTTTGGGCCAATTACCTTGGCATGGTTTCTTGCGCTCGGTTTCTTCGGACTGTGGCATGTGTTCGACGATCTCAGTGTTCTTGCAGCCGTAAACCCGCACTACGGATTCGACTATATCGTCCGCAACCAAGGCACGGCCTTCGCCACGATCGGTACGGTGTTTCTTGCCGTAACCGGAGCGGAAGCTCTCTATGCTGACCTTGGTCATTTCGGCCGACGGCCGATTTCGACGGCATGGATGTGGATCGTGTTTCCCTGTCTGCTCCTGAATTATTTCGGCCAGGGCGCCTTCGTGCTCGCCCATGGTGAAGCGGCGAAAAATCCTTTCTTCGAAATGTTTCCGCCGTGGGCCTTGTTGCCTATGGTGATTTTGGCAACCGCCGCGACGGTCATTGCCAGTCAAGCCGTCATATCGGGGGCTTACTCGCTCTCGCGGCAGGCGGTGCAGCTCAATCTTCTGCCAAGGCTCCACATCGCACATACATCAGAAAAACAATCCGGACAGGTTTACCTGCCTCGCATCAACTTTCTCCTTGGGCTTGTAGTCGTCCTGTTGGTTCTCGGGTTCGAGCGCTCCACCAATTTGGCAGCTGCTTACGGCATCGCGGTGACGGGCAATATGCTGGTCACGACGACACTGCTATTCATCGTCATGACCCGCATCTGGCAATGGCGATTCTGGGTGGCGGCTTTCACCACAGCCTGTTTCCTCATCATCGACATCACCTTCGTCGGAGCGAACCTCATCAAGGTCATCGACGGCGGATGGGCGTCACTTCTCATCGCCATCCTGATCGTGCTGATCATGTCGACTTGGGTGAAAGGCAGCCGCCAGCTACAAAAGAAGATCGGGCAAGGCGACGTGCCGCTTGAGCTGATTTCGACCAAATTGGCACAGAGTCCCCCAACAATCGTACCCGGCACTGCGGTTTTCCTGACAGGTAACCCGAAAAGCACGCCCGTTGCGCTGATGCACAGTTTGAAACACTACAAGGTATTGCACGAACGCAATGTGATACTCAACGTGGTCACTGCCCCCTCGCCCGTCGTCAGGAAAAGCGACCGAATGCGCATTGAACCGATTGACGATCGCTTCATGCAGATCACCCTTACCTTCGGCTACATGGAAAGACCGAATGTCCCTCGAACCTTGGCGATCTTCAAAGCAGCGGGTTGGAAATTCGACATCATGACGACCTCGTTCTTCCTGTCCCGTCGTTCGTTGAGAGCGTCCCCCCGTTCCGACATGCCCTTTTGGCAGGACAAGCTGTTCATCGCCCTCGCGCGCTCGGCAAGCGACGCCACCGAATATTTCCAGATCCCCACAGGACGTGTGGTGGAGATTGGCACCCAGGTCACTATTTGATCGGACGGCACGCTCTTGTAGCTAGGTTGAGGCGGTGATGTCAGGTTAAATTTTCAGGTCAAGAGGATGGTCGCCCTGTTGATTTCAGGCGAGTGCTTCTGCCATGGCTTTCCACTCTGCCATGGCATTCAGGCGGTGGAGATAAATCTGGCATGCCGAACGTTGTGAGTGGGGTGGAACGAAGAGGTTGCGGACGGTAGAGAAGATCGAGATAAACCGCTGCAAGCTCCGGCGTAGCCGTCGGTGCAAAAGGCAGTTCCGTTAGAGAACGCGCTGCTCCCGAACGCCCGGATCATTCGCGGCATCGCCGCAACGTACTGGTGTGCATGCGGCCAGGTCCATCGCGCCATGGGCAAACGCCAGCATGACCGTTTCGACCGCCAGATCTTCCTCGGCCGCGGCCATAACTCTCACGGTCTGCGATTTCACATTGCCCTCCTGAGTAGGTGGTCCGACGCGGCGACCGCGCCCGTTCTCAGCTATGCATCGTAACCCGGATGATGGAGGAGCGATACCAGTTGCTGCTGGTTCACAGGTAATGCAACTGAAGTCGCCCGCTTGGGAGTGACCGCCTAGATGGGGTAACAATTACAGATCAGAACAAATTCCCGGTGCTGACGCGTGACGTGTTTAAATGCCCGGTTTCAGGAGCTGACAGAAGTCGTTAGAATGTCTGTTCAAGGTCGATACGGAATGGCCGCTTCTGATCGATGTCATTCCGTAGGCTGCCCGTCCGCTCTCGTCCCCAGTTCGGTCATTCAAGTACAACAGCTCAATGATTGCTCTAGGACCCACTTTAACTCCCCCTCGCCTTGAAGGGAACTGAACTGCAGACCCACTCAATGCAGTTCTCTTACGTGCGGTTCCAGACGAGACGTTATGCGATTTTGGGAGCACATAACGGGAATGGATCGTGCAAGAAGGTAGATCTTGGAGGCACACCGCTTCCGCAGTTTGTAACGGCTTGCCAGCCGTCACAAACTGCGGAAGTCCAATGTAGCGCTGGCTTTACACACATTGGCCCCGCCAGGGCACTGCAGGCCTCGAACTGTCCCGTCCGAGCGGTCCACGAAAAAAGGAAGTGCCAACCAATACGGGTACGACCTCTACCCGATGGCGGTACTGAACCAATTGTAGAATGTCTACATTTGCTTCCGACGTACCAAAATGGCAGTCAGCTCGAGGTTACGCATTCGATGCTGATTCACACATACCTTGCCAGACTCGAACTCACCTTTCGGACCAGGTACCAATTAGCATATTGAGGAATCGCTCTGCAGCCGGCGACAAGGTCCCTCCGCGACGCCTCACCACGCCTATTGTTCTTGAAATTGCCGGATTGCGTATCGGGCGGCTAATGAGAAAAGGGTGTTCCCCTTGGGGCGTTGCCATCTGCGGCAGCACAGATATGCCGAGCCCAGCTTCGACAAGACCGAGGGACGTCGAAAGGTGCGTTACTTCATAGAACCATCGAAGCTTAATGCTGGACTTCGCCAAAGCAGCATCGAGAAGTGTGCGGTTCGCACTTGACCGGTGAACCGTGATCAAATGGTAAGGTTCCAGGTCAGCCCACCCCACTTCCGCTTTCTCCGCAAGCGGATGATCTTTCCGCGCCGCGAGAACGAACGGATCTTCGACAAGACGCTCGAACGTCAAATCCGGATCGGACGTACCCATGATGTTGATGCCGAACTCCACCTCACCCCGCGCAACGGCCTGCAAGCCGTCGGTCGCAGGTAAATCAAGGATACGGAAGCGGATATTGGGATGTTCTTCATTGAACTGCCGGATGACCGTCGGCAGGAAGTAAAACGCAGCGGTCGGAAGGCAGGCAATCGTGACCAGACCGCCCCGATTGACGCCGACATCGCGGACAGCGAACAGCGAACCGTCGAATTCTTCCAACATGCGGCGAACGAGTGGAAGTAATTCCGTCCCCAATGCTGTCAAAGAGACGTGCCGTGTCGTCCGCTCTAGCAACGGAGCGCCGATTGCCATTTCCAGCTTCTGGATGCGCCGACTGAGCGCGGGCTGAGAGAGATTGAGCGCCTCGGCAGCCCGATGAAAACTCACCAGTTCCACGACACCCAGAAAGGCTCGCAGGTCAAGTATCTCACAATTGATGTTCATAACACATCAATCCTCCGAATCTTCGCATTTCACATATCAATCACTTTACCGCAAAGTGCAAGAAATCGACAGATTGATCTGTCAGGCGCATGAATAAAAGAGCGGCAAATCATGAATGACCTCATTCGTATACCCTGTGTCTTGATGAGAGGTGGTACGTCCAAAGGCCCGTTTTTCCTGGCGTCGGACCTCCCTTCAGATCCGCGCCAGCGCAACCAGATTCTGTTATCCATAATGGGTTCCGGTCATCCGCTACAAATCGACGGCATCGGCGGTGGCAATCCCGTCACGAGCAAAGTTGCCATTGTTGGACCGGCGACTGTATTGGGGGCGGATGTCGATTATCTCTTTGCCCAGGTGCGCATCGATCAGCAAATGGTCGACACATCGCCCAATTGCGGCAACATGCTCGCCGCTGTCGGTCCCTTCGCTATCGAAGCCGGCCTCGTCAAGGTAACGGGACCGGTGACGCGGGTGCGGATATACAATGTGAATACGGGCAAGCTTATCGAGGCGGAGGTTCCAACGCCAGAGGGCCAGGTCGCCTATCTTGGCGATGCCTCGATTGACGGCGTTCCCGGCCACGCCGCGCCGATCGCCTTGACATTCATGGATGCCGCCGGTGCTCGTACTGGCAGGCTCTTCCCCACCGGACAGCCTCGCGAGACGATCGACGGCATAGAGGTGACCTGTATCGATTGCGCCATGCCAATGATGATCCTTGAGGCCGGGGCCATCGGGGCAAGCGGTTATGAAACGGCGACGGAGCTCAATGCAAACAGTGCTCTCCTCGAGCGGCTGGAAAAATTGAGGCTGCAGGCGGGCCAGCGTATGGGTATGGGCGACGTAACCACACAGGTTGCCCCGAAACCGGTACTGATCTCGAAGCCAAAAGCCGGCGGCGATCTGAATGTGCGCTATTTCATGCCGCATCAGTGCCATCCCTCTCTCGCCACGACAGGGGCCGTCGGTATTGCTACGGCCTGCATCACTGACAACACCGTTGCGTCCAGACTCATCGGCGGACGCAAGCCCCCCGTCGTTCTCGTTCTCGAACATCCAAGCGGACGCTTGGAGGTAAAGTTGGACTCCCGAGACGGCAAGACATGCGCAGGCATACTGCGTACAGCCCGCCGTCTGTTCGAGGGCCAGGTCTTTGCAAAACCTATCGCGCAAATGGTTTGCGCGGCATAATCAGAAGCGGTTGCCGGGAGGGCGCCGCACATCAGGGAGGAAATTCCATGCGTAAACTAATGCTCGCTCTCGCGGCTACTGTCGTATTCGCCGGATCGGCCTTTGCGGATCCCGTCAGAATCAGCGTCGGCTCTTACAATCTGAACAATTTGCCGTTCCCCGTAGCATCGGGCCTTGGTCTCTATGAAAAGGAAGGGCTCGAAGTCACCGTCGAGAATTTCGCCTCGGGCGGATCCAAGACCTTGCAGGCGCTTGTGGCAGGCTCCACAGACATAGCCGTCGGCTTCTACGATCATACGATCCAGATGCAGGCTCAAAGGAAGGACGTCGTGGGTATTGTGTTACTAGCGCGCAATTCCGGTCTTGTACTTGCAGGCGGCAAGAACTCAACATTTGACCCGGCAAAGCCTGAGACCATCAAGGGCGCGAAAATCGGCATTACCGCCCCGGGCTCCTCATCAGATTTCTTCGTTCGTTATTATTTGCAGCGCCACAAGCTTTCTGCGGATGATGTTTCGCTGATCGGCGTCGGCTCCGGTTCGGCGGCGGTTGCCGCCCTCGAACAGGGAAAAGTTGATCTGCTGGTCAATTATGATCCCGCCGCCACATTCATCGAGGCCAAGGGCGTTGGCAAGATCCTGATTGATGCGCGCAGCGATGCCGGCGCAAAGGAGATTTACGGCGGCATCTATCCGACCTCAGTTCTCTATGCCACGCAAGCCTATATTGATGAGCATCCGCAAACGATCCAGAAGGTCGTCAACGCGACAGTTGAGGCACTGGAATGGATGAACAGCAGTTCACCTGAGGAGATTGTTCAAAAACTACCCGAAGCCTTCATATCTGGTGACCGCGAAACTTACGTGAAGGCTGTCGCGAATGCCAAGCCGATCTTCTCCGTGGATGGGCGCTTCAACGAAGCCGAGGTTCAAACCCCGCTCGCTGTTCTGAGGAGTTTCAACGACAAGGTTGCCGCAACGGAAATCGATCTGAAGAAAACATACACCAATGCTTTCGTCGACAAAGCGCCGCGCAAAAGCACGAACTGAGGAGGAGGCCATGGCTCTGGCAGTGGTAAAACCGGTGGTGGAGGAAACCGCCCCGCAACAAAAGAAGGCGATGGTTTCCATCGACTCCGTGACAATGTCCTTCGGAACTTTTGTTGCGGTAGAGGGCGTCAATCTGACGGTGGCGGATGGAGAATTCCTTGCCATTGTCGGGCCGACGGGATGCGGCAAGAGTACGATACTGAACGCAATTGCCGGGCTTCTTAAACCGACCAGCGGCAGCGTCTCGATCGATGGCAATCGCGTCTCTGGTATTCAGAATGATATCGGTTACCTATTCCAACAGGATGCGCTGTTGCCGTGGAAAACGGCTATCGAGAATGTTGAACTTGGCCTGCTGTTTCGGGGCGTAAGCACATTGGAACGTCGTGAACGATCGATGGCGTGGCTCGCCAAAGTGGGTCTCAAGGGATTCGAACAGCGATACCCCCATCAGCTTTCAGGCGGTCAGCGAAAGCGTGTCCAGATGGCCCAGGCATTGATCAGCGGTCCAAAGGTCATTTTGATGGATGAACCGTTTTCGGCACTCGATATCCATACTCGCCATCTGATGCAGAACGAGCTTTTGCGCTTATGGCAGGAGGAACGCAGGGCCGTGGTCATGATTACGCATGATCTGGAGGAAGCGATTGCCCTCGGCGACCGGGTGGCTGTGTTGGCTGCCGGACCGCGCAGCCGGGTTATCAACAGCTTCCCCGTCGATCTTGAGCGTCCCCGCGACGTCGCCGAAATCAAACTGGATCCGCGCTTCATGGATCTATATCGCAATATCTGGGCGTCGCTGCGCGGCGAAGTGGAGAAGAGCTATGAACGTCGCGACTGAACGATTTATCCAACTGGGTTTGCTTGTTGTCATCCTTGGCGGATGGCAGCTCGGGGTATCCGTTGGCATCATCGATGTTTTCTTTTTCCCTGCGCCTATGGACATCTTCAACCAGATCATCAGTTGGGTCATTGATCCCACTTTCTATCGCCATGTGACGATCACGCTGACGGAAACCGTTCTGGGCTATGTTATCGGAACGGGTCTAGGCGTCGCTGCTGGCGTCTGGCTTGGTCTTAGCCGTAGTGCCGCTCGCATTCTTGACCCCTTTATCAAGGGCTTGAACGCCATCCCGCGCGTCGTGCTTGCTCCGATCTTCGTGCTTTGGCTCGGTCTTGGCCTGTGGTCGAAAGTTGCGCTCGCTGTGACGCTCGTTTTCTTCATTACATTCTTCAACGCGATGCAGGGTGTGCGTGAAGTCAACCCGGTGGTGCTGGCAAACGCCCGTATTCTTGGCGCCAAGCGGTCCGAGCTCTTGCGCCACGTCTATTTCCCGGCAGCGGCAAGTTGGATTCTTTCTTCTTTGCGCACCTCTGTCGGCTTTGCAGTGGTCGGTGCGATTATCGGCGAATATCTTGGCGCGTCGGCGGGCCTTGGCTACCTGATCGCCCAGGCAGAAGGCAATTTCGATGCCGTCGGCGTCTTCGCCGGTATCATCATCCTGGCAGTGTTCGTTCTCGTGATCGACCGAATACTGGATGTGGTGGAAAATCGCCTGATTAAATGGCGGCCAAATGCCTCGGAGGAACGGGCGGCTTAATTGGAATAGACGATGCAGGCTTTAAACGGTGGCCGCCACATGAAGCGGCCACCTGTACAAATTTATATTCAGTCAACAACTGTTCGTTTGAAAATGCCGATAATAGCAGATTCTTCGGTTTCTGATTGGTGCCCAAAAGTCTACAATTTTAGCTAACACACTGATAAGCCTTAGTACGGCTCTCAAGGGAACGGTCGGTTTCAGGGTCAAGTGGTGATCCTAACTCTGGCAGAGCATCGGCACGCACAGATTCTAATCCTTGCGTCTCCAAATAAACACCAAAGCCACCATGACCAGTATTATAATCGCAAGAATAAGCAGCAAGAAAAGTTGAACCTCTGTCATGTGAATTCACTTTCGCAGTGAGCCTGCCCTTTGTCCTTATGTCGCCGCTTCACTGGCCATTACCCACACTACCGTTTTTTCTTTGCCCACTTCAACTTTGTTCTGAACGACAGTGAGCTGGGCGTTGCCAGCGTCTCGCTAACCGCACCTCATGGTCCAGAGGCTCGCACCGGCAGCGACGTCCGATACGAGCGCGCAACCACATCTGCGCACGTATGCGATTGAACCTTTTCGCTCCTTCAAACGTTGCGACTTGCAGTCCAAAGAAATTTTCGAGCGCGAGCTTGGAAAATGTTATAAAGTAGGGAGCTCCAAAGTGGAGAGGAAGTTATAGAATTAAATAAAATTGTAACGAATGCGTGAGTATGAGTAAAAATGCGTTATCATCTGGCAGCAGGTGATACAAGTACTTCTTGCGGTTTTTACTCCAGTAAACTTCAGCAATAATTACATAGATTTAGACCATTGTAACTCTTACTTGCTATTTGGATTGAAATGATGGATATTGTCTCCCTGACTGCCATTTGTATTTACACTAGGTCTCTTAGAAGGTAGGGAGAACAGAATGGCCACACTGGTAACGAAACTTACTGTGTTACTGTCATGCTCGGTCATCGTAGCAGCACTTACTGGTCCGTCGTTTGCCGAGGGTGGCATTTCAATCGGTGGCTCGCGCAATGGCGGCCTTGGTCTCGGGGTCGGTGCAGACCTGGGCGGCGTTAAGGCTGGTGCTGATGCCTCGATCGGTGGATCCAAGGGGACTGCGGTCGGTGCTGGAGCGAATGTCGGCGGGAGGAGTGGTGTTTCCGCTGGTTTGGGCGCTGGCGTCAATGACGGCGTTAGGGCGGGCGGAGGCTTAAATGTTGGCGGCGCAAGCGGCGTAAGCGCAGGAGCGGGCGCCGCGATCGGCGGTAGCCGAAGCGGCATTGGTGCCGGGGCCGGGGTTGGCGTCGGCAATACGTTGGGTGCAGGCGCTGGCGTTGGCATCGGCAATGCCGTCATCAATCCTGGCAGTGGTACTAATCCCGGCAGCGGAACCAGCCCCGGCATTTCGGGGGTGACCAATCCGGGTACGGCTGTCAATCCTGCGACCCCTGGATTGAATCCCGGTGTGATATCGGCCCGACTGGCCAGCTTGAGTGCAGCCGAGCGCGCGACGATGAAAGTGCGCTGCCGCGATGTGTCGGCAAATGCGATGAGCTATGACAGCGGGCTTGTATCGCTTTGCAAGATGTTGCGCGGTATCTGATCACTCAGGCCAATCAACGGGTTCAGGGTGGCCTCTTTGGAGGCCACTTTTTATTGAGCCACTGCCCGGCGGGCTGCGTCTTCGGAATGCGGCTGCGCCAGATCGAGGGGTTTATGAGCTCGGTGCTTGATCTCATGGGACTTGACCTGCCAGTTCCCGATCATACGACATTGAGCCGCCGGGCACGGACGTGGGAGTTGCCAGCCAGACGAAACCGGCCTCTGCCGGACGGCCCGCTGCATGTGCTGGTCGACAGCACGGGATTGAAAGTCTACGGCGCCGGACAGTGGCTGGAGGAGAAACATGGCGCCAGATCACGCCGCAACTGGCGCAAACTCCATCTGGCAGTGGATGCCAATCGTGGCGAAATCATTGCTCATAGACTGACAGACCAGAACACGGATGATCCTTCACAGATGGAGCCTATGATGGAAAGCCGGCCTATCAGACGATTCTGCGGCATAGCAGCACCGTGATCGTCGTTATTCCACCCCGTTCGACGGCAGTGGAAAGCGGTGACACTGGACCACCCGGTCAACGGGACAAGCACATCGCGGCGATCGCAAGAAATGGTCGGCTGAAATGGCAGGCGGCCACTGGTTATGGCAAGCGTGCTCTGATCGAAACCGCCATCGGACGATACAAGGGACTGATCGGATCGCGCTTGCGGGCTCGTTCGTTCGCCGCTCAGCAGACCGAAGTTGCCATCGGTTGCATCGTTCTCAACCGCATGCTGGCGTGTGGACGCCCGGAGTCTGTCCGGCATCAAGTCAGGCAGGCATAACCGACAACATCAAAAGCCGAAATGCGTTCGATTTCATATCCGCGCACCAACGCCGCGTGGCGTTGATCTTCTTTTGAATGTCGGCGATCACCTCGGAATGGATCGGGCATACATCGGTGCAACTCGCGAAGATGAAATAGAGCACCACGACCTTGTCGGAAAAATCGGAAAGACGAATCGTCTTGCCATTTGCGTCAGCCAGCTCGAAGGGCGGCGCGGCCGGCTCGTCGATCACCTGGAAGAACTTCTCCTCGCTGCCCATGAGCGTGTCGAGATCAGCGCCCGGATGGTGAGCCAGGGCGTGCGAGACGAGGAGCAGCAAGGGGAAAAGCGTGAGAAGAAATGGGTTGGCTTTCATAGGACGAATCTTTCTGACTGAAGGGACTGAGAGGCGCACGATCACTATCACTGCGTCTTCTCCCGCTCCCGGCGGCTCATTTCCGCCTGATACTGCCGCTCCCGCTCCGGCCAAGTGCTCTTTATGAAGGCGAGCACGGCCCGGATCTCGTCGTCGCTCATGACATTCCCGAAGCCCGGCATATCGCTTTGGTAACCCCGGCCAACGACCGCCGCCGGCCCTTCTTTGGTGATGCGGAAGAGCACGCCGTCCGGATGATGCCAAGTGTGGCCGGATGCGTCGTGCGGCGGCGCCGGCATCCGGCCCGAAGGCAGCAGCCTCTTCCAGTTGGGCTGCCCTTCGAGCCTGGCACCGTGACAGGAGGCGCAGCGCTTGGCATAAAGCGTCTTGCCGAGTGCGATTGTGGCGGCAGAGGCGTCGCCGCCCGCTGTCTCGCTGGCAAGCCAGGGCCATGCCAATGCCAGTCCCAAACCCGCCGCGGCAATCCCGAGCATCGAGAAGAGGACAGACGTTCTCCTCATTTGCCGCCGCCGAAGTACAGGTACTTGACGAGCGCCGCCGCCCCAAGAGCCAGCACGACTACGACAAGCAGCCACACCAGACCCATGCCGAACATCATTGTGCCGCTCATGCCTTCCATCATCGGACGGGTTCCTATTCCTTGGCGTAGACGCCGCCGACGCCGCCGGATTTCTTGATTTCCAGCATCTCGAACGGTCCTTCCTTCGTGCCGCTCATGCCGGGCGAACCCATGGGCATGCCGGGCAGCGTCACGCCCTTGATGTCAGGCCGTTCGGTCAAGAGCTTGTTGACCGTGCCGATCGGTACGTGGCCGCTCACCACATAGCCGTCGATCATGGACAGGTGGCAGCCCTGGACGTCGTCCGGAATACCGGCCGCGCGGCTCATGGCTGTGAGATCATGTGTCGGCCTGACGGTCACGTTAAACCCGTTTTTGCGCAAATAGTCGGCATGGCCCTCGCAGCAGCCGCATTCCGGGCTCTTGTAGAGGGTGGCGTCCTTTTTCGCCGGCTAGCGCCGGTGAGGCGGCCGATAGGGCCGAGACGAGGACGAGGGCTTTCACAATAATGGACATTAGGTTCTCCTTTCAGATTGTTGGCCGGTCAGGCGACGCGGAAGACAGCCATCATGCCGCCGGCCTGGTGTTCGAGAATGTGGCAGTGGAACATCCAGTCGCCGGGATTGTCGGCGACGAAAGCGATCTCGACCTTCTCGCGCGGCGAAATCAGCACCGTGTCCTGCCATTCGCGATGAAGGGTGCGTTTGCCGTTACGGGAAATTACCCGGAACGAATGACCATGCAGATGGATCGGATGATACCACGCAGTCGCGTTGGTCATGGCGATGACGTGGCTCTTGTCCTTTTCGAACGTCAGCATCGGCTTCATGTCGTGGCTGGCCCCGTCGGCGGCGACACCGTTGATGAACCAGGCGGCACTGGAGTTCATCATCCGCATCATCCCTCCCATCATCGAATTCATATCGCCCATCATGCCGCCCCGCGCGCCCAGACTTTCACCCATCTCCCGCGCGACCATTTCGCCCATCATGCCGCCGTTGAAGACGACCTCGTTGCGGGACGCGGCTTCGGGGTCGGGTTCCGGCAGCGGATTTGCAGGCAGGGCGAGCGGCCAGTCGGGTGCGCGCTCCCTCAGTGGCGTGCCGTCATAGACAAGATCGACGAGCCGGTATTCCAGCCTTTCATAGAACCGATCCGTGACCGAAGCTCGGCTGCCGGCATTGCCCGTCATGTCGATGATCAGGTCGACACGCATCGCCGGTCCAAGCACCACCAGCCCTTTGTCCGGCGCATGCGGCGTGACCGGTTGGCCGTCGAGCGCGATCACGATCGGCTCGTGCCCCGCGAAGTCGAGGCTGAAGATGCGGGCGTTGGCGGCGTTGATCAGCCGCAGGCGGATGCGCTCGCCCTTCCTGACGGCAAAACCGTCCGGCACGCGGCCGTTGATGGTCACCGTGTTGCCGACGCGCCCATTGTGGTGGATGTCGTGCCGGTTGCCGAAATCCTCGCTGATTGCGCCCGATTTCGTGAGCCGCCAGTCACCGAGCATCCAGGTCACGTCGCGGTCGGCGCGCACCGATTGCGGCTCCTCGACGATCAGCGGGCCATAAAGCCCGCGGCCGACCTGCTCGGAACTCCTTTGGTGCGGGTGATACCAGAAGGTGCCGGCGTCGACCGCGTCGAATTCGTAGAGGAAACGTTCGCCTGCCCCAATCGGCGTCTGGGTTAGATGCGGCACGCCGTCCATCGCGTTTGGAACTCGCACGCCGTGCCAGTGGATAGTGGTTTCTTCGGCAAGGGCGTTGTCAACCGCGACGCGCAGGCGCTCGCCTTGGCGGAGGCGGATCGGGCAGACCGCTGCGGCCGGCTATTTCTTCTGCCGGTGAAGCTGCAACATCGGCCGCCATAACGGCAAGCTCAAATCCTGCGGCTGCCGGAATTGCGGCGAAGTATTTACTCGTCTTGAGTGAGATCAGCTTCTGTTCGTTCTTGTCATACTCACCTTTCAGGCTGTGTGTAGTATCCCATGAAATAATCGCCCATAATTGGTTGATTGTTCGTCACCAACAACACGATCAGGACGATAAATAACCCAACAACCGGGAAGAGTTCGCATCAGCTGGCCGCTTGCAAGCTCCCTAGTGAGATAGATGTATTGAATAACCATGTGCCAAAAAATGCCCAATTCCCAGTGATCAGTGCAGGAAGATAACTCCGAAAGGCGGGCGCCGATGAAAAATTTTGAACTTGAAGAGCGGCGGTGTCTTGTCCTTGGAGCAAGCGGCGTGCTTGGAATAAATCTTTGCAATGCATTGGTCGCGTGTGGGGCAACGGTGACAGCCTATGGACGCACCCTATCGCCCCGGGGCTCGCTTCATCAGGACGTGGAATGGATCTCGGGGCTATTCGACGACGTTCGGACCTTGAGGCACGCCGTAAGGGGGCAAGAATTTGTCTTTCATTTAATCAGCGCTACGATTCCGGAAGACTCTAACCGGGACCCTGCTGCAGATTTAGCGGCGAATGTTCTTTCCACGGTGCGGTTGCTTGAAGTCTGTTGCGAGGAAGGAGTCAAGAAGGTTGTTTTCTCCTCCTCTGGTGGAACTGTCTACGGTATTCCCTCGCAGGTCCCAATCCCCGAGTCGTCGCCAACCGAGCCAATCTCCGGCTACGGTATCAGCAAACTTGCGATTGAGAAATATCTAGCCCTGTTTCATCGGCTGTATGGTCTCGAATATCATATCTGCCGTATCTCGAATATATATGGGCCTTTCCAACGAGGGAACCGGAGGCAAGGACTTGTTGCGACAACAATCCGTCGTGCCCTGTTGCAGGAACGTGTAGAGATATGGGGAGACGGTCAGGTTATACGCGATTTTGTCTACGTGGACGATGTTGTGGCGGCAATGCTTTATGGTTGCTTTTATCATGGCTCATACAGGGTCATGAACGTTGGATCCGGAATAGGTCTGACTGTAAACCAGGTGGTTCATGACATAGAGTTGGTGTTAAACGAGGGGGCGATTGAAAGATTACATCATCCAGGCCGCACGGTGGATGTTCCGAGGAATATCCTCGACATATCGTTGATTCAGAGTGAAACACCATGGCGACCAATGGTTAACTGGCATGAAGGTCTGCGTCGAAGCATCAAGTGGATGAGAGCAGGTAGCATTGCGTCAAATCTAAATACCGCGCGCGATAGCTGCAAACAGTCCCAAGACGTTCCACAACTCAAGAATTGGACGCTTTAAGTATGTTTGAATGGTCTATCCGCATTGGCGTGGAAGCCAAAACTTGAAACGCGCCGTTGCCGATACCCGGGTTGCTGTTATTATTCCAGCTTACGGTCAGCCTTGGCTTACCTGTGAAACACTGCATACCGCACTGAATCAGATAGCCGATTTCAATTATTCCATCGTCATCGTCAACGACGGGTGTCCAACAACGGAAACACACGATGTGTGTCAGACCTTCGCCTCCGGTTTTCCGGAGCGTGTCTTTTACCTATCGAAGAGCAATGGGGGCCTTAGCTCAGCCCGCAACTGCGGAATAGAGTTTGCGCTTGCAGCGTTTTCGCAGCTGGAGGCCGTTTATTTTCTCGACTGCGACAACCGGATCGGCCCTCATCTTCTTCAGCGTCTCCTTAGCGCACTGCGCTCGTCCGGCCCGGAAGTCGGATGGGCATATCCGGATGTGAGCAAGTTCGGTTTTGCAGAACATGCGGATACATCCGGTCCCTATTCGCCATTGGAGCATTTGTTTCGCAATTTTTGCGAGGCCGGCAGCATGGTTTCGCGCCGAATGCTGGACGCCGGAATCCGTTTTGATGCCGAAATGCGTCAAGGCGTCGAGGATTGGGAATTTTGGCTTCAAGGCATGGAAAAAGGGTTTCGAGGCGTCCATGTTGCAGATACGGGTTTTGCCTATCGAAGGCGCGGCGAAAGCATGCTGGTTGCTGCAGAACGGGACTTCGATTCAATTAAGCGTTATATCCGCCACCGTCATCCGCGGCTCTACAATCCGCGCAATGTTCTCGCCTTGGAGGCGGATGCTCGATCTCGCTACGCAGTGTATCATCCCGACACCGACAGTGTGAGCTGCTTCACTGTTGCTGATCATATAGAGAAACTGACACGTAAAGAATTTATCATACGCCTCCTTCAGGCGGGCCAGCGGCCCGCGTACGGCTCATGCCCAGGCCAATTGATCGCCATGAACTGTTCTCTTTTCGACGCATTTCTGGCGAATGGCCAGCTCGTGGGTGTCCTGTGGACGCTGGAGTGCGCGCTGTCGCGATCCACTTTTGTCGCATGTTCGGTCCGGCACCGCATCGCAACCAAGCCTTCCATTTGTTGGACCAAGGGAATAGACACCGACAAAGATCGGTCGCCTGGTGCTTGGCGCGAGGCGATCTTGGCCATCGAGTGTTCCGAACTTGTTCGTTATGCGCTCTCGGGAGCGACAGATATCCGTGACAGCGGGACACCGAGCGGAAAACAGCATCACTATCTGCCGTTGCATATTGAATATTCCGGCGCGGCGATTCCTGATCAGGTTGATCAGAGCCACGACAGTCTCCAAACATTGTGCCGCGGAATCGTCGAAGTGGCAGAGTTGGCGCGGCACGGGCTGTGGGATGCGCTTCCCCTAGACCGCTACCGCGCTCAAACTGCATTGCCGCGCCATGTATATCCAGAACTATTCAATCTGCCGTCAGTTCTTCCTTCCGGTGTAGAGCAAGGGAAACGATATGCAGCCTTAATCTTGAACTCGACAGGTGCTGAGAAATTGACCGCTGCCCAACAACTCGCACAAGCTCTCCATTTCGAGGGGTTTATTGTGCACCTTTTCCTTTTCGCGCCAGCTTGTCCCGAGATTGCCGCTCGATCTGCGTTTTCGCAGATTATTACGATGCCTCTACCGCACCTCTTGTCCGGAGTGAAATCTGATACTTATCAGGCTGGCTTGATGTCGAGACTGGAGCCAAGGCATATGAACGAAGCCATTGGTGCCCTCGCAACTTATGATCGAGTGGTAAGTGTGGACGGTGGCCTATCGCATTCGTTGATGGGTTCACTTAGGCGATTGAAAGTGGAGACCTGGGCGTTGCTCGGATGTTGTACTGGCAAAGTGACGAGCGCCGAGATCAATGCGTGCTCGGCCTTCGAACAAGCCTATAGTGCCGTTATCCTTCCCGATATCGAAACGGCACACCTCTGTAGGGCATTCGGGATTCCGGAAGCACGACTGCGCCTCTGGTCAGACGTCATTAACTCAGCCGATGAGTTCATCACAGCGGACATATCCTGATGCTGCGCGCGCCGACCCATATGTTATCAAAACTCCATGATGGCAATCCGAAGATAATCATTCTCACGCTGGATTCCGCGCAACCGGATTACGAACTTCCTTTGGATCAGTACGTATTTCAGCTGGTCGACGATGATCATTTCATTTTAGTCCAGGCTGAAGAAGTTGGTCATCCCAAAGAGGACATTCATTCGTTCGATTTGCCGCCGTCAAATGTGTGGGCGTTTTGGGCGCCTGGTTCCGTAAAAGACACATCTCTGGACGCGCTGAAGACTTGGTACGTAAACACCGGTGGCAAAGATTTGGACGCTCCAATTGTGAAGGGAAGTCAGAAGGCAGTAATGGAACTGCTCCTCGCCCGGTCATTGCGGGAAGCACAAAGGCTGGGCAACATGAACCTTGCCTTGATGCGAGATCTGGCAGTTCTGCGTGAAAGCTGGCTCAATCACGTCAGGATCCCGGCAGAGATCGAGGAACTCCTTACAAATCTACGCCTCGCTTCGCCGCGACTGATCTTTAGCAACGCTGACACTCCGGACAACGTCTCGATATCGATCGAATCGCGCATCATCCAGCCATTGCCTATCGGTGCGCGCGGGCTGCTTGGATTTGACCTCAATGTTATCGATGTGGGTACTGGCCGCGGGAACCTATTCGCACAACTCCTGGCACGAGACACTGGCGCAGTGTTGGCAAAAGGGCAAATAGCGTTTGACGCCCTTTGTCCCGGTTGGATTCCATTTCGTTTGCAGAGTGCATCTGCGGCATCGTCGCATTCACTGGAACTTCATATTTGGACTGAAAGCGAATCCGGGGCCACGGCGCCACAAATTGCAGCGACGCCAGCGGGTCTTCTGTCCCGCTTTAGTTTTGATTCTCAAGCGAATGCTGGGCGAAGTTCCCAACTGCTAGCCCAAATGCTGGCACTAAAACTATGGGGTGGTCTGCCGGGCGTGGAGATATACAAGTTCGAAGGAGAACTTGTGAATGACCAATTGGCTGCGCTTGAAGTTCCGCTTCCAGATTCGCTTGTCGAGACGGTGCGATTGACGCGCGAATTGACAGCCCCCTATCCGGTATTCGGCTATATGGAGCGCGGAAAAGTGCTTCTGCGCCCTCTGAAGGCAATCCCCTCCGCCGCGGTCATACGATTACCTGCAACCCGTGGCCTTATCGAGATTTCCTGTGAGGTATTCATCGACGATCGGCGCTGTGAAACGCGCTATCTTGGTACTCGGGTTGTCGTGACCTCGAGAGGCGTAGAAGCGGATGCAGCTGAGAGAGGTGAAGGAGTCCTTGCGGCCGCTGACTGGGTCGAATTGACCGAACCACTGACTCCATCGAGATTGATTGTTCGCCTTCCAGACGTGCACAACGAACCTGTTGATGTACATCTTTTTACCCGTTTGCCAAAACCGGGGCCGGTACCACCCCATGGACGCATCGTATTCAGCCGATTTGTGGCCGAAGTTCACGCTGCATCGGCCTGGAACGCGTCCCCGATCATGCTGTGCGAGCCCTGACTGGTTATTTTCTATGACATGCTTCGGCTCTATCATCGCCTGCAAGCCATGGCGCAATGGAAGACTGTGAGCGGCCAGATTGCCTGAAAAGGGCGCGCTCGCGGTTTCGCACCCCCTATACTTCAAACAATGTGACAGCGCCCCTGACCGACTGTGGCAGACTCTCGCATCCAGGGATAGTGTCATCGCCTCGACGCTCTGATTTTCAGATAAGCAACTTAGCCGGGGATCACGGGATGGGCGTGAACTTCAGTTCGCTGATCGGAACAACTTTGTCTGTTCGCGTCATTTTGTATTCGGTGTTCTGGCCTAGCCACTTGTCCCAGATTCTGTTGATCTCGCCTGACTCATCGAGCGAATGCAAAGCTTCGTTGACCTTGGCGGTCAGTGCCGGTTGATCCTTGGCCATGCCAACGCCGATTGGCTGGAAGAGCATCGGATCCTGAATCATCCGCATCTTCTTGCCCCTGGTCTGAGACTCGTTGACGAACTTTGTCGTGGTCATCGTATTGGCCACCATGCCGCGAGCCTTACCCTGCTGAACGGCGAGATAGGCCGATGCTGTGTCCTGGAAAGTCAGTGGCTCGGACTTATTGAGCTTGATTGACATTTCCGACGTAGAACCCTTTGCGGATGCGATGCGCTGGTTGGTGAAATCAGCCTTTGTCTGGCCAGGATCGTCGGCAGGAACAATGAGCATTTCCTTGGCGAGGTAATACGGATCGCTGAACTGGATCTGATCGGCGCGGCTTTGGGTATAGGCAAGATTTGCCACCGTAATGTCGACGCGGCCGAGCTTGACCTCCGGGACGCGGGCCTCGACGGAGACCGGCTTTACCTCGGCCTTTACACCAAGCTGCTTGGCAATTGCATTGCAGAGATCAACGTCGAAGCCAGCCATTTCACGGGTCGCCGGATCCGGAGAGGCGAAAGGTGGCACATCGGCAAACGTCGCGCAGCGAAGCGTCTTGGCGGACATGATGTCGCCCAGCCGGTCCGCCTCAGCGGGAGCGATCGCGGCGGTCGCAGCAATAGCGAGACTGAGCACGATGCATTTCATGGTCATAGCTGTTCTCCTTTGGTTGTTGTTTAGGCGTCAGTGCCGCAGATCGGCGAGAAATCGTTGAGCGCGGGGATGGCGCGGATTTGTGAAAAATTCTTCCGGCGTCGCCATTTCGATGATCTGGCCGGCGTCGATGAACCAGATCCGGTCGGCAACATCGCGGGCGAAGCCCATTTCATGGGTAACACACAGCATGGTCATGCCGTCGGCAGCCAGGCTCTTCATGACGGCCAAAACTTCTCCGACCATCTCTGGATCGAGTGCGCTCGTCGGCTCGTCGAACAGCATGACAGGAGGCTCCATGGCAAGCGCACGGGCAATCGCTACACGCTGCTGTTGGCCGCCAGACAACTGGCTCGGATAAGCGTTGGCCTTGTCAGCGAGCCCGACGCGGTCGAGAAGGCGCAGAGCCTGGTCATGAGCGACATCGCGAGCCACCCCCTTTACCCGGATTGGCGACATCGAGACGTTGTCGACCACGGACAGATGCGGGAACAGGTTGAAACTCTGAAAGACAAAGCCGATCCGGCTGCGGAGCTGGTTGAGCTCGCGCGTCTTCATGGGTGCGTGAATGTTTTGACCGTTGAAGGAAATCGAACCGCTATTGATCTCCTCGAGACGATTGATCGTGCGGATCAACGTAGATTTCCCTGAGCCGGACGGTCCACAGATGACCACCACCTCGCCTCGGGCGACTTGGGCGTCGATGTCTTTTAGGACCTGATAGTCGCCATATCGTTTGGAGACATTCGAAATGCGGATCGCATGCGTATCCTGAGGCGATTCTGACGCGGTCATAGCTGCTCCGATATGATTTTGGCCGGTGCGATCACGGCGGCTGGGCGGACGCCTGTGAGGCCAGCACGCCTGCGGGTGATCCTTCGCTCGAGACGATAGGCGACATGGGTCAACGACCAGCAGATCGCATAATAGATGAGCGCAAGAATGAGAAAAACCTGGAAGGGCTGCGTGAGGAGCTGGTTGTTGACCTGGCTTGCGGCGAAGGTGAGGTCCGGCACGTTGATGACATACCCGAGTGTCGTATCCTTGATCGTCGAAACGAAGGTGGACAGAATGCTTGGGATCATGTTGTAGAGCGCCTGAGGCAATATCACGAAGCGCATCGCACCAAAATAGCCATGTCCCAGAGCCTTGGCGGCTTCCATCTGCCCCTGCCCGAGTGCAACGATCCCTGCCCGCACGACCTCGCTGAGAAAAGCGGCCTGATAGATGACGAGCGTCGTCAGCATCGTCACAAAGCTCGGAACATCAGCGCCCGTAAGCAGCGGAACCAGGAAATAGCTCCAGAGGATGAGCATCAGCAGCGGCACGCCACGCGTCACATAGACGAGCACCGTAATCGGCCAGCGCAGGAACGGCCATTTGGACAGGCGCGCCAGCGCCAGCAAGATGCTGAGAGGAAACGCAAGAGCAATGCTCAACGCCGACAGGATCAGCGTGTTGGCAAGCCCGCCCAACGGACCGTTCGGATATTGCCCGATCAAAAGCAGAAGCCAATAATCTCGGATAATGGCGATGATATCGTTGATCATGCGCGTCCCCTCGTGGCTAGATCGGCGCGCATGGTCAGATAGGCACCTCCGGCCATGATGAGGAGCGAAAAGAACAGATAGAGCACAGTTCCAATCAGGTAGATCTCGAAGGTACGGAAACTGAGGTTCTCAATCTCCTTGACCGCATGCGTCAGCTCGGAAGCGCCAATGACGACGCCCAGACTGCTATTCTTAAAGAGTGAAACGCTGTGGTTGATCAGCGGCGGCAATGCGTTGCGCACCCCTTGCGGCATCAGGACGAAGCGCATCGCCGATAAATAACCATGACCGAGCGCCCGCGCAGCTTCCATTTGTCCCGGGCTGACCGAGCGAAGCCCGGATCGCAAGTCCTCGCTGAAGTAGGCGGCCTGGCAAAGGCCGAGCCCGATGATCGCAAAAATCGCTTCGGCATTGTGGCTTGCGAGCCAAAAGGTTAGCCAGTCCGGCAACAGCGTGAAGATGCCAAAGTACCACAGCATCAGCTGAACGAGCGTCGGAACGTTGCGATGATAGGAGACATAGCCGGCGACAAAGGCATTGCCGAAGCGGCCGGGCGAGAAGCGAAGCGCAAGCAGCAGGATGGCCAGGGTCATCGCCAGGAGCCAGGAGCCGATCGCGATGACGAAAGTCATCTCGATACCGTGCAGGAGCATCGCGATGAATTCCGGGTTGGTCAGGATGGCTGAGAGATCAAAACCTTTCACGGCTTCAATCCTTTGGGGGAAGGCGCGGCAAGCGGCGTTGCCGGTTTGGCGGTCTGAAGGCCCCCCATCACTTGGAGGGTCGGCGTGATCTCCATGTGGCCGATATTGACGGCAATGGGCGCGGCGATGGCGAAAGCGATGGCCTCTGCGATGTCAGCGGCTTGCGGCAGTTCGAAGCCGTCGATGAAGCGTTCGCGGATCGATGGGTCGTCGCCGTGGACATGCGCGAAAATGTTGGTCGCAACCCGGCCCGGGCATATTTCTGTGACACGCACCCTTTTGCCGAAGGCATCGAGACGCAGCTGGTTGGACAGCATGCTCACGGCCGCCTTCGTCGCATGATAGGAGGAGTTACCGCCAAAATTATAAGCGCCCGCAATCGAGGAGATGTTGATCACATGGCCATTGTCGCGCGCGACCATGCCCGGTACGACCATGCGGCAGAGATGCAGGACAGCACGGAGATTAACGTCAACCAGAAGATCGATATCGCCTTCGTCGGCTTCCAGGAATTTCTTGGGACGATCGACGCCGGCATTATTGACCAGGATATCGAACTCAATCCGGGCCGTTAGTTCGGCAAGCGCAGCCCGATTTGTCACGTCAATCACATGAGGGATGCAGCCGGTCTTTTCTGCAAGTTTCTGCAGTGGTTCGGCGCTGCGGGCCAAGGCGTGAACCTCGATATTTTCCCGACGCAGCCGCTCCACGATAGCCGCACCAATACCGGAAGAGGCGCCAGTAACCAGCGCTGTCCTGTAATCGGAAAATGACATTTCTTATTCCCCAGTTGTTTTATTAAACATTAGTGGAACTTCAAGGCTCTGCCTAAGACCGATTATTTGTGGAGCAATAAGCAGGCCTTATGACGTCTAAGGATTGTGCAATTGCTGGCTGTTAAAGGTCCTATAATTTGGTAAGGCGATCGGCACGCGTTTCTGTAAGCGTATGATTCTTATTGTATTTTCCGATTTGCAAAATCGCCCAAGGCATGTACGATAGCCAAAAACATGATCGGATCGATTGCGTCAAAATGGACACCAGACGGCTCAAATCCTTTATCGTCATCGTCGATTCCGGCAGCATAACGCGAGCCGCCGATATATTGCATGTGGCTCAACCCGCTTTGAGCCAGCAACTCGCGTCCCTGGAGGAGCATTTCGGCCAGAAGCTTTTGAACCGGAGCCAGCAGGGCGTCAGCATGACCGATGCTGGACATGCTGTTTATCGTCATGCCCAGATCATCCTGCGCCAGATGGATCAGGCCCAGGCTGATGCATCAGCGGCCGGAAACTCGCTCGCCGGCCGCGTCTCGGTCGGGCTCGTGCCCTTCAGCAGCGCTGCCACGCTCTCCATTGATCTGCTGGCGGAAACGCGCAAGCGTCACCCCGGTATCCTTCTCCATCTTACCGAAAGTGTCGGCCAGACTTACAGCCAGATGATCATGAATGGCCGTCTGGAGATGGCGTTGATCCATGGTTCCGGACCGATCAAGGGCGTTCGTTTCGAGCCTTTGCTCAGCGAGGAATTCTTTCTGGTGGCACACCCGGATTTCGCGATCGAGGCCGATGACAAGCCCGTCTCCATCACCGCGCTGGACAGCCTTCCGCTGCTGCTGCCACCAGCCTACAATTTCGTCCGGCGCGCCGTCGACACTGCTTTCACGCGAACCCGAACCAACTTGAAAGTCGTCGGCGAAGTGGAAATCGTCAGGACACTGACACGGGCCGTCAGCATCGGTCTTGGGGCAACAATCATGCCCAAGGCCATCGCCGACCGGATCATTGCGGAATCGAGCGAGCCGCTGGTCTGCCGAATGGTCTCGCCGCGGATCGAAGAAACGCTTTCGCTTTGCGTTTCCGATCACACACCGCTCTCGGAACCCGCTATCGCAGTAAGGGACATACTGATCGAGTTGACCGCGCGGCTGAAGCCGCCGCGCGGTTGATGGCAGAGGCTCAACGCATCTCCGAGCAAAACAGAGAAATCCGGGCACAGGCTTCCGTTAGTTTCTCCATGCTGGTGGCATAGGAGATGCGGAAGAATGGACTCATGCCGTAGGCGGCGCCCTGCACCGTGGCCACGTGATGCTCATTGACGAGCGCCATGACGAAATCGGTGTCGCTCTCGATCCTCCGCCCGCCCCTGCTCGTCCTACCGATCAGGCCGGATATACTCGGGAAGATGTAGAAGGCACCCTCTGGCTTGTGGCATTTCAGGCCATCGATTTTGGCCAACTCGGTCAGGACGAAGTCGCGGCGCTGCTTATAGATAACCGCCCGCTCCCTAAGCAGGTCCTGCGGCCCATCCAGTACAGCTGCGGCTGCCGCCTGAACAATGGTCGCCGTGCCGCCGCCGTTTTGGCCGTTAACGTTACTGATGGCGGAGATCAGATCCTTAGGTCCGCCGCAAAAGCCGAGGCGCCAACCCGTCATCGCATAGGCCTTGGACGCGCCATTGACGGTCAGCACACGATCGTAAAGCTTCGGCTCCACCTCAGCGATCGTGCAGAATTTGAAGTCGTCATAGATCAGGTGCTCGTAAATGTCGTCGGTCATGATCCAAACATGCGGATGGCGCAGCATGACGTCGGCAATCGCCTTCATATCGGCGCGCGAGCAGGCCGCGCCTGTGGGATTGTTCGGGAAGTTGAGGAACAGCCATTTTGTTCGCGACGTGATCGCCGCCTCCAGATCCTCGGCACGCAGCTTGAAGCCGGCCTCCTGCGGGCAAGCGACCGGCACAGGTACGGCGCCCGCGAACTTGACGATATCCGCATAGCTGATCCAGGACGGCGCTGGGATCACCACCTCATCACCCGGATTGCAGGTGGCGAGCATCGCGTTGAAGATGACCTGCTTGCCGCCACCGCAGACGACGATCTGGCTTGCATCGTAGTCAAGATTGTTCTCGCGCTTGAATTTACGCGCAATCGCCGCCTTCAGGGCTGGTGTGCCGTCCATCGACGGGTATTTGGTGTCACCCGCCAGCGCTGCTTCATGCGCTGCCTCAACCCCATGCGACGGCGTGGCAAAATCGGGCTCTCCGGCGGAAAGGCTGATGACTTTAATGCCCTGGGCGGCGAGGTCTCTGGCGCGCTGCGTCATGGCGGCGGAAGCAGAAATGGAAACGTTATTGAGGCGATCGGCGATTGCTGGCATCGGGCATGGCTTTCGGTGATGGTGAATCTAAAACGATGAAGGGTTGGTGATCATTCGACGATTTCGGCAGCCGGAGCGATCGTTGCCCCCGCGGACTCGATCTCGCGGCGCACGATCCGCGCGAGCTCTAGCGATCCTGGAGTATCGCTGTGAACGAGGATGGAGCGGGCCGGCACAACAAGGGTCTCGCCCTCGATGCTCGTGACGGTGCCCGTCTTGAGGAACTGCCTGACGCGCGCCCGAAGAGTCTCCTCTTCCTTGATAACGGCTCCAGACAAGCCGCGGGCGACAAGCTTGCCTTGAGCATCATAGGCGCGGTCGGCGAGGAACAGCAGGAGTGTCTTCAGGCCCGCACGGCCCGCGGCTTGCGCGATCGTGCTATCGGGCATCGCAAAGACAATAAGGTTCGAATCGACCGCACGGATCGCATCCATCATCACATCAGCCAGTACCGGATCCCGGTTCACCATGTTGCCCATAGCGGCGTGGAAGCTGATGTGAGCGACGGAAACGCGCTCTGCCTTCGCGATCGCCGTCAGCGCCCCCAGCTGGTAGAGCATCTGCTGGCGGAGCTCGTCGGTAGCGAAAGGTAAGTCGCGGCGGCCGAAGCCCAGCCTGTCCGGCAGTCCCGGATGGGCGCCGATACCGACGCCATTCGCTTTGGCGAGGCGAACCATACGCGCCATCGTGTCAGGGTCACCGGCATGGAAGCCACAGGCGATGTTGGCCGAAGATACGACCTTCATCAGCGCCTCGTCATCACAGAGCCGATAGGGGCCAAAACCCTCGCCCATGTCCGAATTTATGTCGATCTTCATTGATGTTTCCCTTCCCGGACGACCCGCTGTGGCCCCGCCATAGTTTTCAAGGCGCGCCCGACCATCTGCGAGGTGTTGCGGACATCGTCCACATAAGCGGCGACGGCCTTGTCGAGTGTCCGCGCTTCGGCATGCGAGGAGCGGACGAAGCGTAGACGACTCCCGATCCGCGCCTGCCCAAGCCGCCAGAGATCGGCGTCGAGGACACCGGCGATCTTCGGATATCCGCCAGCGGTGTTAGCGTCGCTCATCTGCACGATGGGCTCGCCTCCGGGGGGCACCTGGACCACGCCCGGAACGATCCCGTACGAGCGCATTTCCACCGACTCCGTTGGCCGCACCGGCTCGCCGGAAAGCCGGTAGCCTGTCCGATCGCTCTGCGAGGAGATTTTCCAGCTCTGGCTCCAGAAGCGTTCGCCATCGGCACCGAAAAGGTCGTATTCGCCCGCCGGCAATGCCCGGATGAGCAGAGTGCTATCGGGTGCGACGGGAAAGAATTCCGCCAGTGCTATTGCCGGGGGCACGACGCCCAGCCCGTCGGCCGGCAAGGCCGTAGCCAAGGACTCGCCGAGAAGCAGCGAATCTCCTTTCTGCAGGAACCGGCCGTCAATGCCGCCAAAGGCGCCCCGCAGCGAGGTGCTGCGCGAGCCCATGACGATTGGAACGTCCACACCTCCCGCGAAGGCGATGTAGGCACGGGCCGCTACAGGAGACGGTAAGAGCTCAAGAACTTGTCCGGCGTCGCCCGTCTGCATCCACCAGGGCGGCAGAACGACGCCTTCAATTTTCGCGTTGGCGCCGCCGGTCACGGCGAAAACCGTCGTTTCACGGAAACGGAGGCGAAACGGGAAGGTTTGCACCTCGATCCCCGCAGCACCTTGATCATTCCCAACCAGCAGATTGGCGATCTTCAACGCCAGGGGGTCCATGGCACCGCTCGCCGTAACACCGATATCGCGATAGCCCGGTCGACCGAGATCCTGGATCGTGTTCAAGGGCCCGGCGTCGACGATCTCGATCACAGCTCAATCCTTTCCGGCAGGAAGCGTACGGTGTCACCCGGCGCCATGATCGCGGGCACGGCCGCGGTGGGATCGAACATCTGGAGATCGGCAAAGCCGATTGAATTCCAGCCGTTTGGTCCGGTCAGCACCGCGACGCCTGTCTGCATGCCACCGATGGTGACACAGCCCTTGACCATCTTCAGGGAGGGTACTGTCTTACGCGGCATATGGATGCGAGGGTCCAGTCCGTGGAGATAGCCAAAACCCGGCGCGCTTCCCAGCGCAAAGACCGTATAGGTGCCCTCGTGATGGAGGCGGACAGCCTCGCGGTCGGTCAATCCCGAACGATCGCAGAGCGCGGCCAGGTCGATGGCATGCTCTCCGCCGTAATGGACGCTTATCTCGATGGTCTTGCCCTTGATGTCGATGCTTTCGGCCCGCTCCCACGCGTCGCGAAGTCGCGTGGTGACAACATCCGGGTCCTCGGGCGTCGTCTTGAAGATTGCCAGAAGATTGGTCATCCCCGGCACGACCTCGCCGAGGTCGTCCCATTGCCGGAGCGCGTGCGCAAGCGCCCAGATCCGTCTTTGGGCGGGAAGATCGAAGTCGCCGGGCGCCTGGAGCAAAAAAGCCCGAGCACCGATCGTGGAGATTTGGGCCTGGCGCCGCTGAGCCATCCGCGGCGGTTTCCCAAGGACGTTAGAGGAGCGGTTTATCGGTTGAGGTATGGGGGAAGTCATGGGTGGAGCTCGAATTCAAAGAGAGGGTCGCCATAGCCAACGACGGAGCCATCCGCGGCAACCCGCCGTGTCAGCACCCCCGTTTTTGCAGCTTTGACCGGCAGGAGGATGGGACCGATCCAGATGAAACCCAGAGTCTCGCCTGCCGCGACCTCTGGCGGAGGCTCCAATGGCGGCGCAGACGAGGCGGGATGAAGGCTGCTGAACACTCCTGCCATGGGAGCAGTCACCTTCTCTGACTGCGTCGCGCGCGACGTTGTTTGCAGGATCTGAACCAGTGGATCCACACTGGGAGCATCTCGCCTGGCGACAATGCGCAGCGTGCACTCGGGTTGATTTATTTCGATCCCGTCGACACCGGCCGCCTGGAGTGCAGCGGCGAGAAAGGCAATCGTCTCGGGATCGCTGAAATCCACCACGCTCATGATGCGCTCCGTCGTTTCAGCCATTTTTCGAGATAATGAATATCTGTACCGCCGGTTGCAAAGCCTTCGTCGTCGAACAGCATCCGCAGCAAGGGGAGATTGGTAGAAATGCCTTCGATCTTCGTTTCGGCGAGTGCAGCGCGCATCATGACGATCGCCTCGGCGCGCGATGGTGCATGCGCAATCACCTTGCCGATCAGGGAATCGTAGTAAGGCGAAACCTTGTAGCCCGCGTGCACATGGGTGTCGACGCGGATGCCGGGCCCAGACGGCAGCGCCAAGTCCGTAATCATGCCGGCTGAAGCGAGGAAAGTGATGGGATCTTCAGCATTTATCCGGCATTCCAAAGCATGGCCCTCCGTCATGACGTCGTTCTGGATCATGCCCAGCGGGATACCCTGCGCCGCTTTGATCTGTGCCTGAACGATGTCGATGCCGCTGGTCATTTCCGTCACCGGGTGTTCCACCTGCAGCCGTGTGTTCATCTCGATGAAATAGAAACCACCATCCTCATAGAGAAACTCGAAAGTGCCGATACCGCGATAGCCGATTTGCAGGCAAGCTTTGACACACGCTTGCGCGACCGGCCCGATGACATCAGGCGCGATGCCGGGCGCTGGCGCTTCCTCAATGACCTTCTGGTGACGGCGCTGCATTGAGCAATCGCGATGGCCGAGCCAGACCGCGTTGCCGTGCACGTCGCACAGCACCTGGATTTCGATGTGGCGCGGGTGCTGGAGGAACTTCTCCATGTACAGCGCTGGGGATCCGAAGGCCTGGCGGGCCTCCTCGCGAGTAACCGCGACGGATTCGTGCAGCACCCCGGCATCAGGAACCACGCGCATGCCGCGTCCCCCTCCACCGCCCGCTGCCTTGACGATGACCGGATAGCCAATCTGCGAGGCAATTGCCTCGACGGCAGCGTGGTCGTCGGGCAGCTCGGAATCCGGCCCCGGAACGCATGGAACGCCCGCGGCGATCATCGCGCTCTTGGCTGCAATCTTGTCGCCCATGGTTGCAATCGACTGGGCCGTCGGCCCGATGAATACCATCCCCGCTTCCTCCACCGCCTTAGAGAAGGCTGCGTTCTCGGACAGGAAACCGTATCCGGGATGAACCGCACCGGCGCCCGTGAGGCGCGCGGCGAGAAGGATCGCATCCTTGTTAAGATAACTCTTGCCGGAGCTCGCCGGACCGATGCAAAGGAAGGTGTCCGCGAGAGCGCCATAGCTTGCCTGCCTATCGGCTTGAGAGCAGACCATGACCGTCTTCAGGCCGAGATCTTTACATGCCTTGAGAATTCTCAGCGCAATCTCTCCACGATTGGCGATTAACACCGTGTCGAAGCCTCGCTCCCGTTCGACAATGTTGTTTTGACCGTTCGGCATCAGACAATCTCCGCCAGCATGTCGCCCGTCTCAACCTCGCTGCCGTCGATAGCGGTGATATGGAGTATGCGGCCCGCCCGGGGGGCGACAATCGTGTTGAATACCTTCATGGCCTCGATGATGAAGAGGGTCTGTCCCGCCTCGACCGCGTCGCCGAGCTTGATGAATGCGTTTTCACCGGGAGCCGGGGCGGCGTGTAGCACTCCAAAGATTGGCGCATGGACTGGAATGGACACCGTATCCGGCGGGAAGATTTCGGTCGATGTCGAAGTTGTCGGCGGTGCATCGTTTGCCGGTGCATGCGATGAAGATGCGCCGTGACTTGAGCCGCGCATTCGGAAAATCCGGACCGTCGTGTCTTTTTCCGTAACGGTAAGCTCGGTGATGTTCGAGTGGCCGACGAAGTCGATCAGCGTCTTTATTTTTGAAAGATCCATACGTCACCCGTGCTCGGCGCACCGTCGTTCCGCTGATAGGAGCAGCGCCAGCTTTCAAACTGACTACATCAGTCCAGAAGCGATGGGGTCAGACGAAGTTTTGATGGAGCTTGGTTTTGCAAGCTGGTTGGCCATTCAAATCAGGGGCTTGTCATCGGGATAGTGTCAGGCAATTTTGCCATATCGCCATTCTCGGGGCCGTTACCCGCGCTGAATACCGTGAGGGGCTCAAGAAGCGATGGACAATAATGAACCCCTCACGTGGAATTCTTCTGAAAGTGGTGGTGGCGCTGTGCGACTAAGATTGCAGCGCTCTTTTCGGCCGGCCCTCAACCCAAATCCGTCACCTTGCCCGGACAGAGCAAGGCGCGATCGTTTTCTCGCCGATGACCACTGCGAACGCCTCGGTAACGGCGGCTGGCTACAGCGTTGCTTGCAACTTGCCGAGACCGGCGCCATCTGAAGCGTGATGCGTTGCCGATCGCAATTGCAAAACTTTTCGCACAGCTCCCTCAGATGGCGCTCCAATATAGCGACGGTTTTAGAGATCGACCACAAGGCCTTTGGCCCTGAGAACCGGCTCAAGGTTGCTGACTTCGATTACCGACTTGCCAGCCTTGTAGGCGGCAATATAGCCGGCTTCGGCATCCTCGCGTGCCTGGGCGAGTTCGGCCACCGCGAGAGCTTCATCCCTTCGAATGACGACCAGCCCGTCGGCGTCGCCGGCAATGATGTCGCCCGGATAGACCAGTTCGTCGCCGATGGTGATCGGATCGTTCACTGCCCCAAGCGTTTCTTTGACCGTCCCCTTGATGCAGACGCTCAGAGAAAAGACCGGAAAGCCGAGATCGCGAAGCTGCAGGGTATCGCGTACGCCCGTGTCAGTCACTAGACCGCCTATGCCCTTGGCGAGGCAGGCATTGGCTAGTACGTCGCCAAATGATCCCGCTTCCTCGTATTCCCCTGCAGATACGACGATGATGTCGCCAGGCTGAGCGTAGTTGATCGCGAGTTGCAGCATGATGTTGTCGCGGGGCGCGCACTTCACAGTAAAGGCCGGGCCGCACAGCTTCATACGGTAATCGACCGGCTTCAGGCGCGAGGAGAGCGCGCCCCGGCGCCCCTGCGCCTCATGCAGTGTCGCAGGAGAGAACTTAGCGATCGCCTCGACCGCCTCCCGGCTCGGGCGTTCAGGAATTTGCTTGATATGGCTCATGATAACCTCTGTATGGCTTGTTGACTCTAGTGGTTTTTCTGTATGGCGGAGAGGAACCCCAGCACGTCCGGGTGGGTCTCGGGAGAGAAGAATAGCTCCGGCTTGGCGTCGAACGTCAGCTCTCCGTTTTTCAGGAACCAGATGCGGTCGGCCACCTCGCGGGCAAAGCCCATTTCGTGGGTCACGCACATCATGGTGATGCCTTCCCCGGAAAGCTGGCGAAGCAGCTTTAGCACTTCGCTGACCATTTCAGGATCGAGCGCGCTGGTCGGCTCGTCGAGGATGAGCACCTCGGGCTTCAGGATCAGGGACCGGGCAATCGCGACGCGCTGGGACTGGCCGCCGGAAATATCGGCAGGAAGCGTATTCGCCTTGTCCGCAAGTCCAACCCGCTCCAGCATCAGGAGCGCGATTGGTAGCGCCTCCTTGCGCGATTGATGATGGAGCCGGCGCAAAGGCAGCATGACATTCTCGACTACGGTCAGATGAGGAAACAGATTGAATTGCTGGAAGACGAAGCCGATGCCGATTCGTAGCGTATTCACGTTGACCGACCTGGCGTAGATGTCCGTGCCGCCTACCGTGATCGTGCCCTCCTGGATCGGCTCGAGCCGGTTCACCGTCCGCACCAGCGTCGATTTTCCCGACCCCGAAGGCCCGCACAGCACGATGGTTGTCCCTTTGTCGACTGTCGCGGAAATGTCCTTGATGACCTTGTTTGCCCCGAACCATTTGGAAACGCCTTGAAACTCGATCATGCCACCGCCTCCACGACCACGCGCCCCGTCCGCCGGTTGCCAATACCCCGTTCCAGCCAGTTCGTTGCCTGGCTCAGCGCGAAGCAGAGAATGAAATACGTGGCAGCTAGAATCCCGAAGATCTGCAACGGTTTGGTCACCTCATTCGAATTGACCTGCAGCATCACGTAGGAAAGCTCCGAGACGGCGATGATCGACCCCAGTGACGATTCCTTGATGATGGTTGTGAGCTGGTTGACGATGCCGGGAATGACATTGAACAGTGCTTGCGGCAGGATCACGCGGAAGGTGGTCGGAATATAGCCGAGCCCTAGCGCCTTGGCGGCCTCCATCTGCCCTTTCGGCAGACCCTCAATTCCGGCGGCGATGATCTCGCCGAGATAGGCGGCTTGATAGATCACGATCGCGATGATCAGCGTATAGGTCGCGTCGATCGGAAAGCCGATAACCATCGGCAGCGCGAAATAGGCCCAGAAGATCAGCATCAGCAGCGGGATAGCGCGCACGCAATGGACGAAGCCGCTGGCGACTGCCTTAAACGGACGTGACCGACCGGTTCTCGCCAGCGCGATCAGAACGGCGCAAGGAAAGGTGACGGCAAGGCTCGCGATTGAGATGATCAGCGTTAGGGCAAGACCGCCCAGCTTTCCATGGGGATATTCGCCGACCAGTAGCATAAGACCGTATTCGCGAATGATCTCGAGCATCATTTCACCCTCAACCGGAAACGATCAGACAGAAAGGAGGATCCCCACATAATTGCAAAGGAGATCAGCATGTAGATCGCCGTCGCTATCCCGTAAGCCTCGAAAATCCGGAAGGATTGCTCTTCGATATAGCGCGCCTGGTAGCTCAACTCGGCAACGCCGATGCCCGCCGCAAGACTGGTGCCCTTAAAGAGGATCAACGTCTGGCCGAGAAGAGCTGGAAGCGCCAGCCGCCAGGCTTGGGGCAGGATGACCCAGCGCATCGCGCCGAGATAGGTCAGACCGCTCGAACGGGCAGCCTCCATCTGCGCGGGATGGATCGAGCGCATGCCACTGCGGAAATCTTCCGACATATAGGCAGCCTTGTTGAGCGCCAGCGCCACGATCGCATAACCGATCTCCGCCCCGATGTCGTTGAGATAGTCGTTGACGGCATCGGGCAGGACGACGGCAAACCCGAAATACCAGACGAACAGCTGGATCAGCACCGGCACATTCCGGTGATATTCAACGAAAGCGGCGACGAGCAATTGCGTCGGCCGGAACTCAATCGCCCGAACGACGGTGAGGAAAATCGCTAGCACCAGCCCGAATATCCACGACAGGACGAACAAGACCATTGTTGTCTGAAGGCCCTGAAGGATGAGTTCCAGATACTCACCCTGCAGGATTTTACCAAAATCAAGCTGGTAACCCATGATACTGCAAACCTGCTGTGTTCGTCAGGATCAGTTTGTGAACCAGGTCGACTGCGGCTTGCCGAATTCGAACTTCCGCGTTGCCTTCAGATCGGAGTCCTTGCCGAGCCACTTGTCGTAAAGCTTCTGTCCCTCGCCGCTTTTCTCGATACTTGCCAGGAATTCGTCGGCCGTCTTTACGAGCTCTGGAGAGCCCTTGCGGAAGGCGAAGCCGGACGGCATCGACAGCAGAGGTTCGTCGAGGAAGCGCAGCGCCTTGATATCGTCACCGGCGTTGCGATGAACGGCCTTGCCCTCGGAATAGCGATAGACGGTCGCTTTGACCTTGCCCTGCTGGAGTGCGAGGAACGATGCTGCGCTCGTCTCGAACGACAAAATGCGTGCGTCGGGGATCCGCTTTTCAGTCAAGGGAATGAGAACGGATCCCTTGACGAGACCTATACGCTGCCCCGACAAATCATCGACTGTCTTGATATTTGAACCATCTAGAACAACAAAGTTAAAATCTTCGGCGATGTAGGCACCGCTGAAATCGACCTGTTCCGCGCGCTCCTTGCTGTAGCTGAGAAGCGACGAAAGAATGTCGACGCGACTTTGTGTCAACTCCGCCATTCGGGTCTGCGGCGAGACCGGAGTGAGCTGGGGCTTGACGCCTAGGTATTTGGCAAACATGCCGCAAAGCTCGATCTCGTAGCCAGCAGGCTCACGCGTTTTGGGATCCTGGAATCCGAGCGGCGGCGAGTTGGTCAGCACACCACAGTTCAAGGTTCCGGCGGCCTTGATGTCGTCGAGTTGATCGGCAGAGACCATTGTCGAAAGGCAGGCCGCACCGGCAAAGACTGCGGCGGCCAGAAATAGCTTCAGTTTCATTTTTGTTCCTCCTCCACAGCGAACCTCACGCTGTCAGGATGTTTTAGGTACAGGGCGCTATTCAAACAAATATATATTGGGCATAGTTGATATATCGATTGAGTATGACTCCGGAACATGACATGACCCTCGACCTGTTGAAGATGCGCTACTTCGCCAAGATTGCCGAACTGGGGTCTTTTACACGCGCCTCCAGCGACCTCGGCGTCGCCCAGCCGGCGCTCAGCCTTCACATGCGCGGACTAGAAGAACAGCTAGGTGTCCAGCTGTTGAACCGGACACCGCGTGGCGTCGTTGCCACTGAGGCAGGGCAGACGCTGCTGTCCCATGCCCAAGCTATCCTCCGGGCGCTCGACCAGGCGGAAGCAGCGACGAAGGAACAGGCGAAATATCCAACGGGTGACGTCTCTCTGGGTATTCTGAGTTCAATTTGCCCGACGCTCTCAATTCCCGTGATAAAGGAATGCTCTGAGTGTTTTCCGAAGGTCCGCCTGACGATCAGCGAGGGTGACAGCCAGGCGCTTCGGGTAGCGGTGGATACACGTGTCCACGATCTTGCTGTCACCCTGGACAGTGTGGCCAAATCGACATCCGCGCCGCTCTTCGAAGAAATGCTCTACGTCATCGGCCCTTCAGGAGCATTCGCCTCCGACGCCACGTTGACGGTGGAAGAGGCGCTCGACCTGCCGCTGATCCTGCCCACACGACGCCACGGAATCCGTATTCTGCTTGAGCGGCAGGCCCTGATGTTTGGTCGGGAACTCAATATTGTGCGCGAAATCGAAGGTGTGGCGACCACGAAGGCTGCAATCCGCGCCGGTCTCGGGTTGACGATCCTCGGGCGCGGCGCGATCCATGCCGACCGTGAGAACAGAAGCCTCTCCGCCATCGCCCTGACGCACCCCGGCCTTACCCGGCGCCTCGTTCTTGATATGCCCGTCAACCATCCGCCCTCGCGGGCAGTGATCGAGGTGCGGAAAATTTTACTCGCCGTCGTCAGAAAGCTCGGTGCCGAGGGTCACTGGACTTGCCTCTCGCCGAAGCTGTCCGGAACCCTATAGAGGCAGCAGAAGCGGCCTTGTCGGACCGCCCTGCAAACGTGGGCGTCAAGAGAATGCGATTTGGGCCTTCATCGCCCGGCTGCGGTCCGAGGCGATCTCAAAGGCCGAGAGCGCATCTTCGAGCCGCACGGTGTGAGTGATCAGCGGCTTGACGTCGATCAGCCCGTTGCGCATCAGAGAGACACCGGTCGCAAACTCCTCATGGAAGCGGAACGAGCCGCGCAAGTCCAGTTCCTTGGCGGTGATTGCCATCATCGGCAGGCTCATATCACCGCCGAGCCCGAGCTGAACGATTACACCACGAGGTCTGAGTGCTGCGATGCCACCGGAAAGCGCCGCGGCTGCGCCAGAGCATTCGTAGAGCACGTCGAAGGTTCCCTTGTCGGCCGAATAGGCCGCTAGCGCCTCGGGCTCATGCTGCGTATTGATCGTGCGGTCGGCCCCCAAGGTCTTCGCCATGGCGAGCGTGAAGTCGGAAAGATCGGTCGCAACGATCTCGGCGGCGCCGGCGCGGCGGGCGGCAAGGATCGACAGCACGCCGATCGGACCGCAGCCCGTGACGAGCACCCGTTTGCCCAGCATTTCGCCCGCACGCCGCGTCGCATGCAGCGTCACGGCCAGAGGTTCGGCCATGGCCGCTTCGCCGGGCGTTAAGTCTCCGGCCGGCACACATTGAATGGCGTCGGCAACGAGGCTCTGACGGAAAGCGCCCTGGATATGCGGAAAAGGCATTGCGCTGCCATAAAAGCGCATGTGGAGGCATTGGTTGTGGAGGCCCTGCTGACAGTATTTGCAGGTTCGGCAGGGACGCGAGGGTGAGACGGCAACGAGATCGCCCACCGAGAATCCGTCGACACCTTCCCCAAGCGTTTCGACGATGGCGGAAACCTCGTGGCCGAGGATCATCGGCTGCTTCAGGCGGACGGTGCCAAAGCCGCCATGATTGTAGTAATGCAGATCGCTGCCGCAGATCCCGCCAGTGGCGAGCCGGAGCTTCACCTCACCTGGGCCGGGCTGCTCTTCCCGAACGTCTTCGATGCGGACATCCTTGGCCGCGTGTGCGACGATGGCTTTCATGACTTCTTCCTTCAAAGAACCGGCGTCAGGAGCGGAGCTCCGGAGAAATGCGCTTCGAGATTGTCGCGCACCAGCTTGCCCATAGCCTTGCGGGTCTCGATCGTTCCCGAGGCGTGGTGCGGCTGGAGCAGGACGTTGTCGAGCGCAAGGAAACGCGAGTTGAGCTTTGGCTCGCCCTCAAAGACGTCAAGTGCAGCAGAGCCAAGCGCACCGCTTTCGAGCGCATCGAGCAAAGCCTCCTCATCGATGTTGGAGGCCCGCGAGATGTTGATCAGCATGCCCTCGGGTCCGAGCGCGGCTATTACGTCCCGACCGACGATGTGGCGCGTCTCAGCGGAAGCTGCAAGCGTCACAAACAGAAAGTCTACATCCCGCGCAAGTTCGACCGGATCGGAGACGAAGCTCATGCCCTCGGCATAGGACTTCACTCCGACGTCGCTGTAGGAAATCTCCATGTCAAACCCCTTGAGCCGCTTGGCAACCTCGAAACCGATACGGCCAAGACCAAGGATGCCAGCGCGCCGTCCCCAGACACGGCGTTTCAGCGGATACAGACCCTTCGCGCTCCAGCTGCCATCCTTCACCCAGCCTTCGGCACCGATCATGCCGCGCGATTGGCAAAGCATCATCGCGACGCCAAGATCGGCAACATCGTTGGTCAACACATCCGGCGTGTTGGTGACGCGGATGCCCTTCTCCTGGCAGGCCACGAGATCGACGGCGTCGTAGCCGACACCGTAAACAGAGATGATTTCCAGATGGGGGCAAGCCTCGATCATTGCCCGGTTGGCGCCCAGCTCGCCGCGCGTTGCGATGCCGCGGATGCTTGGGCCGATCTTTGCAAGAAACGCTGGCTTATCGGCCATATCGAAGTAGCGGTGCACCGCGAAGGCGGCGTTCAGCGGCTCCTCGTCCCATTGGGGATAAGGCCCGACCTGCAGGATTTCCGGGTTCGACATTTTGCTTTTCCTCCAAAGGAACTGGCTTGACAGAAAATGTTATCGATAACATAACCGTGGTTGGAGACATTTGTCGAGGCCAAAAATCGGAGGAAAAATATGTCGCTGCAACTTTTCGAGCTTAAGGGACGACGCGCGCTTGTCACCGGCTCGTCGCAAGGGATTGGGCTTGCGCTAGCCGCCGGGCTTCAGGCTGCGGGCGCCGCGGTGGTGTTGAACGGTCGCGACGATAAGAAACTCGCAGCGGCGGTGGCGAGCTTCGCAGCGCCGGTCGGTGTGATTGCCTTCGACGTAACCGACCACCAGACGGCGCGCGAAGCCATTGATCGGTTCGAGACCGACACCGGACCGATCGACATCCTCGTCAACAATGCGGGCATGCAATTTCGTGCTCCGCTAGAAGACTACCCCGCCGATGCCTTCGAGCGGATGCTGCGCACCAATATTTCAAGCGTCTTCAACGTCGGCCAGGCCGTCGCGCGCCATATGATTGGACGCGGCCAGGGAAAGATCATTAACATCGCGAGCGTCCAGACCGCACTTGCCCGGCCCTCAATCGCACCCTATACGGCAACCAAGGGCGCGGTCGGCAATCTCACCAAGGGCATGGCGACGGATTGGGCGCGGTACGGGCTGCAGTGCAACGCGATAGCGCCCGGTTACTTCGACACGCCACTCAACGCTGCGCTGGTCAGCGACGAAACCTTCTCGGCCTGGCTCGAAAAGCGCACACCTGCCGGTCGCTGGGGCAAGGTCGAGGAACTGGTCGGGGCGTGCATCTTCCTCGCCTCTGATGCCTCTTCCTTCGTCAACGGCCATATTTTGTACGTCGATGGCGGCATCACGGCGTCGCTCTAAGGTGGCTCGCCCGACCAAACTCGTGATCATGGGCGTTTCCGGCTGCGGCAAATCCACGGTAGGCGCCGCGCTCGCCGAGGCGCTCGGCGGAACCTATGTCGATGGCGACAACCTGCATCCGGCAGAGAACATCGCCAAGATGAGCACCGGAACGCCGCTCCACGACACCGATCGCTGGCCCTGGCTTGACCGTGTAGGCGACGCTCTCGCGTCTCGCCAGGAAACGACAATCATTGGCTGCTCTGCACTTAAGCGGGCTTATCGCGACCGGATCCGGGCGAAAGTTGGAGAGCCGGTTCTGTTCGTCCATTTATCGGGGACGAGAGAAGAGATCGCTAGGCGGATGAGGAACAGAGCGGGCCATTTCATGCCGGCTTCGCTGCTCGACAGCCAGTTCGCCGCATTGGAAGAGCCACGACCAGACGAATATGCCGTCACGATCGCGATCAACCAGCCTCTCACAGAAATTCTTCAAGAACTGACAGGGATTATCGAAAAGCTGGGACCAAAATAGAAATGGTCAGGGTCAGTCCATCAAGCTTGAAACGCCAGCAATGGGGCTGGACGAGCCTTGCTTTGCTCGGGCAAAGCAGATGTAGTGCCCTGCAACCTTGAACTGAAGCCAACATAACGCATCATGAGCCTAGTTCGAAAGCTACCCACCATGGCCGATATTGCCCGCGTCGCGGGCGTGTCCTCAATGACGGTCTCGCGAGCATTCAAAGCCGACAGCCTGATTAGCCTCGATACACGAACGGCTATTCTCGTGGCTGCCGAAGAACTCGGTTACGTCTTCGATTCCACCGCGTCGAACCTGCGCTCGCAAAAGACGGGCTTCGTCGCCGTTACTATTCCCTCGATCAACAACGCAAACTTCGCCGATACGATTGCAGGGCTATCGGGCGCGCTTGCGGCTCGTGATATGCAGACCCTCCTTGGTTATACCAACTATGACATGGAGAACGAGGAGCGACTGATCGAGCAACTTCTTCGCCGCAAGCCACAGGCGATCGTCGTGACCGGCGGTCGGCATACACCACGGGCACGAAAGCTGCTGGAGAACGCCCATATCCCTGTCATTGAGACATGGGACGTGCCGGCCAAGCCAATCGGCCACTATGTGGGTTTTTCGAACGCCGGAGCAGTTCGGAGCATGGTCGATCACTTTGTGGCCGTCGGCTACGAGCGCATTGCCTTTATCGGCGGCGATGCAGGCGGTGACATCCGAGGAAGTGATCGTCGTTGTGGGTTCGTACAGGCCATGACCGCGCACGGCCTGGACTCCTCCCGCCTTGTCGCTGCAGGCGCGCCGCCGATCTCGATGCGCGAGGGTGCAGTCGCCATGGCATCCCTGCTGGAGGAACACCCGGACACCGATGCGGTCATCTGCGTCTCGGACCTTTCGGCATTTGGCGCGCTAACGGAATGTCAGCGGCGAAACATCGCTGTGCCGCAACAGATAGCAATCGGCGGCTTTGGTAATTATGAAATCGGCAACATTGCCGTGCCGACACTGACAACTATCGATGTTCGTGCCCGCGAGATCGGCGAGATCGCAGCTGCTTTGATCCTCGATCTTCTTGACGGCAAGGAGGACGTCGCTCAAAGGGCGATTGAACCGACGCTTCTTGTACGAGAAAGCAGCCGCTAAATGGCCCCATCAGCAGGATTTCTGACTTACCCACTGTTTCCTCCCTTAATTGTGAAACATTTTCTTTCTCCGACCTCCTCGGGCAGCGAGACTTGTCATCCCCCAACCGACGATTACCCTCAAACGGTTGATCGATCTCGATCGTCAAAACGTCTTCCTTCTCCCGAGCGTCGCCGTGATGCCGGCGACGCCGCGACGAAGGAACGGATCCGAGTGAATGTAGAAGAATTGAACGCCCTTCTCTAACCAGTGCGGCAACTCCTCGGCAGTCGCGAGCGTCCCGGCCACCTTCCGGGGTTCTGTCGCAAATTTTTTTGGCGTAGAAAATGATTTCGCGCCTGCAGCCAGAATGAGGTGGAAAGCATCAGTTTGGGGTGCGTAGTTTAAGAGAAATGATTGAGATTTCGGCCGTCATGCGATTTGTAAATCCATAATGGAGAAAATTTTTCTACATTTTCGCACTATCAAAAATTTTTGCGACAGAACCTTGAAAATGCCGATAATAGCTGCTTTTTGTTGAATCCGATTGGTGCCAAAAATTCTACAATCGCTGATCAGTAGCAAGAACATCTGGCTTGTCGTATTTGAAAGTCAGCTTTGCGCCAAAACCGGACTTAAGCGCCTAATTAATGTATCACAACGTCAATCTAATAGGCCAACCCGCTTCTCCCTCCTATGTCGCCTTCGCCAAGCCGTCGTTCGCACGCCGTTCTGCGCCATAGGGCAACGCGCACCCGTAACCATCCGTGTGTTACTGTAGCATTTTTGGCAAGCTCACTTCACAACCGAAAACTCATTGCGGCTTATACGGTAAATCGATAGGTATTCGTTCTCTTGCTCACGCGTCCCTGAAGGATTGCGGAAAACCGCGCCGCAGGTCGTCAGGTTCTTCGGATAGGCATTGCACAGGAAGTTCCCTTGCACCCAGGTCCTGCCAGTTGTCGTACGTGAGCCGACGGTCATGGTAATGGAACCGTCCGCAGAGGCTATGCGTCTATATGGTTCGATGTCAGGCACAGTGTTGCGGCCGCGCAGTTCGTGGCCGAACGCGAGCGACTTGATTTCCGTTCCGGTCAGCCGGTCCTTCGGATCGAGGTCGACGTCAGCGGGCAGTTCCGGAAAGCCAGCCTTACTTAGGCCGCCGAGCAGACGCTCGATATCTGCCTCGTTCTTGAAGACCAAATACTTTTGTGTGACAAGCTGGCTAGGCTCGCCGTCGTTTGCGTCCGCAATAACCTTCATCACTTTCTCCTTATAGGCCGCCACTTGCTCGCCACGCCCGAGATGACCGTAAGCTGAAAGAAGGATCTGCAAACCAAAAAACTTCGGCCATGGATCGGGCGATTGAAAGTCGATTTTCTCAAGAGAACCGATAGCTTCCTCGAACCTGTCCTGGCCGAAGTCGGCCAACCCGGCTTGGTAAAGCCGCCAGTCCGTCCAGCCCGGGTCTACACGCATGGCGGCATCGAGATAGTCACGCGCCTCCTTCGGCTTGCCGTTGAAGTTCAAGGCATTGCTCAGTTCCGAGTAATTCCAGGGATCACTCGGATCGAACGCCACCGACTTGAGCAAGACGGCCACCGCCTCGTCGGACCTATGCTCCCGCACCAGCAGACCGGCGACGAGCTGATAGTAGGCAGGCGAAGGATGCTTGGCAGCTACCTCCAAGAATTCAAATACTTTGTCGTAAGCATCGTAGGCCGAAATCCCCATGGCCGCGGCGCGTTGGTCGTTCGCATCCCAATATGCCCAGGCAAGACTGGCGACTGCCGCGCCGAAATCCGGATCGAGTTGCAACGCCTGTTGGAAATACTTCACCGCCTGGGCAAATTCCTCGGGCGTGTTCTTGCGGTTATAAAGGTCCATGCCCCGGAGGTAGGCATCATAAGCAGCCGGATTGCTTGTACCCCCAGCGAAGTTGGACTTGCCCTGGCCACTTATCAGGCGGAGCTTGAGTGCGCCTGCGATACTCGTTGCAACCTTGTCCTGCAGTTCGAAAACGTCTGCCCACTGCCCGTCGAAACGCTCTGCCCAGAGGTGCCCGGCAGTCGCTGCATCGATCAACTGCGCGTTGATGCGCATCTCGTCACCAACTCGGCGGATCGAACCTTCCAGCAAAAATCGGACACCAAGTGCCGCCGCGATCTCGGTGGGTTTTGTCTCCTTGTCCTTGTAGGCGAAGGCCGCGTTGCGGGAGACGACGAACAAGCCGGGTACGCGCGCCAACTCAGTAGTGAGGTCCTCGGTGAACCCGTTTGCGAGATACTCCTGCTCCTTGTCGTCGCTTAGATTGTCGAATGGCAGCACGACCAACGAGGGCCGGGCGTCGGCCACCGCATGCGCCGGCGCTGTTGGGCTCGGCTCCCACGGCCGCCATGCCGCCGCGATTCCGAGGACGATGATGACGACGCCCGCAACTGCGGCGGCAATTTGCCATGAGGACCGACGTGGTTTGGGACCGACGGTCTTGCCTGCGACGGCCGGGTCGAGCACGACACGATAGACCCGAATTGGTTCGGCGATGCTCTTGACCATTTGCTCGCCGAGCGAGGTAAAGCCGATGGGAAGCTTTCCCTTAACGTGGTCGTAGGCGGTGCCGGAAATCGCGATTCCTCCCGGTTCGGCCAGCGCCTGCAGCCGATCGGCAATGTTCACCCCATCGCCGTGGATGTCGTCCTCCTCGATAATGACGTCGCCGAGATTGATACCGATGCGGAAGTCAACTCGCCGTTCTAGCGGCGCAAGGGCATTCCGCTCCGCCTTCTGATGCTGGATTTCCACGGCACAGCGCAAGGCGTCAACCACGCTGTAAAACTCCATCAATATGCCGTCACCCATGGTTTTGACCAGTCGGCCATGGTGCGCCGCGATCCTTGGCTCGAACACGTCCTTAAGATCCGTCTGGAAACGCGCGCGCGTACCCTCCTCGTCGATCTGGCTCAAACGGCCGTAACCGACGACATCGGCGATCATGACGGCTGCGAGGTGACGCTCCATGTCCAGTCTTTCGCGGATTATTATGCAGTCTACAGCAGGTTGTAAGTTGAAGCCATTACTGCCGTCTTCAGGTGGGATGCATGCCACCTCGACATCGCGGAAGCTCGATCCCGCGCGAAGTCATGCGCTGTATTTTTCCGGCAACCCCCCTTGGATGAGGTTGGAGTTGAGTCCAGGTCGTGTGGGTCCCAGATTCACTCTTCGAAATGATGTCGTCCGTTGTATAATGCCCGCTTTGGTCCAATTGCCGCCCCGTGATTGCAACCTTCATAATGTAGCAGAACAGCAACGCGTTATGTCGACCTGTCCGCTTTGCGCCAGTAGCGGTCAACAGCACAGCACGCAGCGCTGACCGGCACTGGGGTCCTCCTTGAGAGGATTAGACAACCGCCCGTAGTGGACTGGATACTAAGGCAAGTACCTTCTTATCTTGACAGTCTTGCTTGATTACTTTACTAAGGCACATGCCTTACCATTCGACCCCCCTCGACCTTGCCTTTCACGCCCTCAGCGACCCGACCCGCCGCGCGGTGTTGTCGCGGCTGGCCGAGGGCGAGGTGCCGGTCAGCGCCCTCGCCGAGCCTTTCGACATGGCGCTGCCCTCCTTCGCCCAGCATCTCAAGGTGCTGGAGGATTGCGGGCTGATCGTCAGCGAGAAACGCGGGCGCAGCCGCTGGTGCAAGCTGGTGCAGGCGCGATTCGACGAGGCGGCGGACTGGATGGAAGCGGAGCGTCGGCGCTGGGCCGAGCGGTTGGATCAGTTGGAAGTCTACTTGGACAAAACGAAAGAGGATGGTGAAGGAAATGGCAAACCTGTTTGAGACATGGGCGCTCGACCGCGAAATCGTGCTGGTGAAGCTGCTCAAGCACCCACGCGACAAGGTCTTCGCGGCCTGGATGGACCCAAAGGCGCTTGCCGAATGGTACGGTCCGACCGGCCTCAGCATCGAGACCCACGAAGCCGATATCCGCGAGGGCGGGGTCTGGCGGTTCGACATGGTGGGCCTGTTCGAGGGTCGGGAGCAGCGCTTCCCCAATCTCATGCGCTTTTTGGAGATCGTGCCGAACGAGCGGATCGTGATCGACTACGGCACGCCCGAGCCCAACGACCCCGACCGTTTCCGCACCACAGTGACCTTCGATGAGCAGTCCGACGGCAAGACGGTGCTGACCATGCGCCAACTCCATCCTAGCCGCGAGCGGCGGCGGGTGGTCATCGGCTTCGGCGCGGTGGAATACGGGCTACAGACGCTTGACGGCCTCGCCGCCTGGCTGGACGGCTGAGTCCTTGGCCCCTCGGTGCCACTCGCGCCCGTTGCGATGGCCGAGGCGGCCTGCAGATCGAGATGTGCTGGATCGTCAAGTCACACCTTGGGGAACAGGATGGCCACGCACGATGTCTTTCGGGCCGCCGCTATCGTGATCTGCACGCCAGTATGGGCGCAATGTTGCCGGCAGCACCGAACAAGAGTCCGCTTAGGGCCAAAAGCTGTCATAACGAACCACGTTGAAGGGTTTCGAGTGTGCAGTTCCAGTCGAGACATTATGCGATTTTCGAAGCACGGACCTGACGATAGAGATTCATATTAATGATTTTCGCCCGTGAGAGATGCGAGAAGTCGATGACCTGAACGGGCACGGGATCGAACCGATCCGGACAGTGAAAACCAGAACAGATCTTGGAGCTCAGAGCTCGCGAACAAGATCTGGATCCAATCCGCGGATCACCCCACCACTAGCGGTCTCTCGAAATGCCGCAATCAAAGCCCTCACACAAGAGCGTACTTGATCACACGTTCACGCAAAAGACTTCTTACAACGGGCGGCAACCACAGAAGAACAATTATTTTCGGAACATCTTCATCGCAACTCCATTTGAGCGAACATGAAAACATTTGTTGGAATGCCCACGTTCTTTCTGATCGTTTCCGTCATCGTCGCTGAAGCCGCAGAGGTCAAACCGGACGCGATCAATTCTGCATCCCTGTCCACCATCCCGGCGGAGCGCGCTTCCAAACCATCAGCGGATCCCGATCCTGCGATCGTCCGCCTCCAGGTTCTCCTCGACCGCGCGGGTACATCGCCGGGCGTAATCGACGGCATTGATGGAACGAACGTTACCAAGGCGGTGGCCAGTTTCGAAAAGATGACGGGGATGCCCCCGGACGGCACAATCGACCCCGAAGTAATCAGCAGGCTGGAGACGGGTGGCCCGATTATCGGCACCTACACGGTCACGGCCGACGACGCGAAAGGCCTGGTGGACCATATTCCCGCAGACTACGGCGCAAAGGCGAAGATGCCCAGCTTGGGTTACACCAGCCTCGCCGAAAAGCTTTCAGAGCGTTTCCACATGCATATCGACCTGCTGACTGCACTTAATCCAAGTTCGGATTTCGTCCCTGGGGAGACAGTCCAGGTAGCGATGCCGGGTCCCCCGCGCCAAGGAAAGGTGGCCCGCATCGAAGCCGACAAGACGGCTGGGCTAGTCACGGCTTACGATAATCGTGATGTCATTCTAGCGGCGTATCCCGCGACGGTTGGCAGCGAGGACAATCCTTCTCCAGGGGGTACGCACAAGGTGAAGGGCGTCGCGCGGATGCCCGTCTTTAGGTACAACCCAAAGGTCAACTTTAAGCAAGGGAAGAACGACAAGGTCCTCACCATCCCCAAGGGCCCCAATGGGCCGGTCGGAAGTGTCTGGATCGATCTAACCGAGCCAACCTACGGCATTCATGGAACGCCTGATCCCGAGCTTATCAACAAAGTCGGGTCGCATGGCTGCGTTCGCCTGACGAACTGGGACGCCGAGGAGCTAGCTGGAATGGTGAAGCCGGGCGTCGTTGTCCGGTTCATCAACTAAAGGTATCGGCCGCCGTGTTCCGATCGAGTTCCACACAAGCCATTATGCGATTTTCATAGTACATATACTCAGAACATCGGCATAGCGGGCAAGCTCAGCGCCGATATCCCAGAGCCCGGGATTGATCTCTCGCCACCGTTCTTTTTCTGCGATTCTAAAGCGGTGGCGTGATGATTTCCATGGAGAGATCGCCCTCAAATTCGTCAAGGGTATTCGCTGTAGCTTTCATGCAGTGTTCCGATTTAGATTGATTTCAAACCGCTAGCGTCAGTCATGGAGTATCCGAATTTTGGGTCAAAGCCATTCCGGTTGACCCTAGTCGAGATTGAGCGGAAGCTGGTTGGCATCGGGTTCCAGCGCTCCATACATTAATAGTGCCTAATCTAAAGTCTCTCGAAATTGGGGAGAAGGGATGGCGAAAGATCGCATCGAACGGCGGCTTGCCGCGATTATGGCCACAGATATCGTCGGATACTCTCGTCTGATTGAGATAGACGAAACGGATACGCTCGGTTCTATCAAACGGCTTCAATCCGCCATATTCAACCCGACAATTTCCTCCCATGGCGGTCGTCTCTTAAAATTGATGGGCGACGGTGCACTCGTGGTGTTCAATTCCGCTGTAGACGCGCCTTGGCGCTCCTTATAGGTCAATTGGAATTCGCGTGTGCAGCGGTCCACACGAACAGGCGCAGTCTTAGGTTTGAGTACAACGCAACAACCGAATGATTCGGTCAGCGAATTGTCATTGGCCGCTCAGTGATCTTATGGCGGCAAACCTGCTATTATTAACGCACGGCCTAGCCCCTGGGCCTTCTCCCGATCGCGATAATACTCACGACTAATGAAGTCCGAGGCGGTGAGATCTGGCTTGCCGCCGACAGCTTCTCGGACCATTCGACTGGCTTCGTCGGCTCGATTAAGTGCCCCAAGCGCAGCTGCCCGATAGAGGCGCGATCGAATGGTCTGAAACGTGAGTTTACCGAGAGATTCGACGGATTCGGCGTAGCGGCCCAGCGCATAGAGGGCCACGCCCCGTTCCTCGACGCACCACACAGGAAGGAATGGGTCTAGCATTTCGGCTTCGTCGAGCAAGGACAACGAACGCTCGGCTTCGCCGACGAAATTATACGTCGCCGCGCATCTTGCCTTGATGTAAGCATCCGTCGGATTTAAGGCCATTGCCTTGACGTGGTGTGCCAGGGCTTCGTCAAAGTTGCCGACCATGAGTTCGAGTACGCCCATAATCCTGTTTGCCTCAGCATCGCAGGGATCAAGCTCGAGCGCGCGACGAATGTCCCGTCGACCTTGCTCGTAGTCGAAATCCGACAACCATGACGCTGCGCAGATTCTCCACGCATAGGCGGCCGCGTAGTTCGGATCGGCCTCGATCGCCTTTGTAAGCCAGCCGACGGCCTGGCGTGCATTCTCGTCGGTGACGCCGCCGAGGCGGTGATGGTCGAGCCCGCGCAGCAGGTAGTCGAAGGCGGTCATGTTTTCTGGCGGCTTTCGCCGCGCCGCAATCATGGCCGCGTTCTCCATCCGTCCTGACACGGTTGCGGCGATCTTCGCAGCGGTCTCGTCAACCAGGGCGAAGATTTCCTCGAACGATCGCTGGATCTTGTCGCTCCAAATCACCGCTCCTTGGTCGGTTTCCGAGAGCATGAAGCTGATCGAGACCCGCTCTCCGATCTTGCGCACCTGTCCCTCAAGCACATATCGAACGCCAAGCACCTCGCCGACTCTCACCGGATCCGGGTGGGAGTCCGCAACCGCGAAACTCGCACTCCGCGAACTGACCGAAAGACGGTGAAACCGCCCCAGTTCGACAATCAGCTCCTCGGTGAGGCCCTCGGCGAGGTAGCGTTGGTTCTCATCGGACCCTGAAACTCGGAACGGGAGCACCGCAACAGATGACGGCCGCCGTTCCTTCGTGATGAGCAGTTGCGTCGGCGCCGATTGCAGCCGATGCGCTCCGATCTCTCCGCGGACCCGATAGAGGTGCACCGACTCTGAAATGTTCTTGAATGTTCGCTCACCAATATCGTCGAATATGAATGCAGAATTACGGCGGACATGATCGAAGAGCGCACCACTCACATAGATCGAGTCTGGTTCGGCTGCTGCCTGAATACGCGATGCGAGGTTGACGCCGTCTCCGACCAGATCATCTCCCTGCACCACGACATCCGCAATATGGAGACCAAACCGCATCCTCAGCGGCTCACTCGCAGGTTCCTGCACACCGGCAAGCGCACTCCGGATCTCGAACGCGCTGCGCACTGCGTTCACGGCGCTTGGGAACTCGGCAAGTGCTCCATCGCCGACTGTCTTGAAAACGCGGCCGTCGAGCAAACCGACTTTTTCCGAAATGAGGGCCTGACAGCTTGCCAAGCGTTCCGCTGTTTGCTCCTCGGCTCGCTCCATCATTCCCGAGTAGCCGACGATGTCGCCGACCATCAGGGCAGCCATTCTGCGCTGCATGGCGAAACTCCTTAACGGCGAGATCAATCTTCCGATTAGATCATCTTGCCCGTAGGCAAGCCCGTTGTCTCAGGCAGTGCAGCAGTGTAGCTCATTGCGAGTCTGCTGCATAGAGATCCGCGCGGTGCGAACATCCGCCTTGAGCCTCCACATCCCGTACGACGAACCCGATGCCGTCGCTACGGTCATGACGGAGGGCAGCGCTACTGGCGCGAGGCATTCGCAGCCGACAGCGGGACTTGGCGACCGACAATCTAGCGATCAGCTTCGATAAAAGAAGCTGGATGTCGCGGGATGCCGTATTATTTAAGCTTTCGACGCACGGTCGAGATAATTCTGCGATATGGCCGTTGGATGCACGCCGGTAACCCCCTTCGCAGTTGCCGACAAATAATCGTAGAAATACCCGAAGATGACCGGCGTTTCTTCCAGAAGCAGGCGCTGGATCTTGCCCGCAGTCTGTTTTTGACTTTCGAGGTCGAGCGCAGCGATGTAGCTTGAGACCAATTGGTCATATTCCGAATTTTTGAATCGTGCCGAATTCCAGGTCCCATCACTCTTCAGCGGCGCCGATAGAAGGACATTGGGAACCCCCCGATGACCATAGGCAGTGATGCCCATCACGGAGTCGAGCCAGTTCGATTTGCCGAAGACGGCATCGCCGTAATAGGCGCCCTGATCAAGAATGCTTAGCTCGAGATCGATCCCGATTTCCTTGACCGCGTTCTGGATAAGGACCGCATATTCCGGAATTTCCAGAAAGCGTTCCGTTGTCAGCGTAACCTTGAAGCCTTTTACGACGCCTGCAGCCTCCATCAACTGGTTGGCCTGTGTCAAGTCCTGCTGCCGCTGCGCAACGCTCGCATCCGTAGACGGGTAGACTGGAGCAAAGGGGCTGTCATTGCCAAGCGACGCGTGCCCGCGCATCAATCCCTTCTGCAGTTTGTTCCGGTCGATGCTGAGCGCAATAGCGCGGCGCACGCGCGGATCCTTGAAGGAATCCGTATCGGTACGCATGTGCACCTGCTGGTGCGCCACCGATTTGAGGCTGATAATTTCGACATTGGGATCGTTGAGCAGGCCCACACCTGCCGAAGCCGGTAGCTGGGTGATGACATCCACCTGCCTGCCCTGAAGCGCCAGGATCATCGGCTGGATATCACCGAAGAAGGTGAACTCCGTCCGATCCGGCAGAGCCTTATCGCCCCAGTAGTCATCGTTCCTGACGAATGAAGCTCCTACTTTCGGCGTATACTTCTCAAGCTTGAATGGTCCGGTCGCATTGAAGTTCTTTTCAAAATCGCCCTTGTAGTCAGCGGGAATGATAATCGCATTGTAATTGTCGGACGATAGCATGTACGGGAAGTTGCCGTTGGGCGCATCGAGATGGAATTCGACTGTATAGTCGTCAATCTTCCGCGTTGCACCCTTCTGCAGATAACCGGTGAAAACGGACAATGCGTTGGACGAATTGGCTGGGTCCGCCAGCCGGTCAATGCTGGCCACCACATCGTCGGCCTTCATCTCGGCGCCACTATGGAACTTAACCCCTTTGCGCAAGGTGAAGGTCCAGACATCACCCTTGTCGTTCGGTTTCCAACTCTGGGCGAGCATCGGCTTCAAAACAAGATCAGGACCATCAAGGCAAAGAAATTCACCGACCTGTTGCAACATCAAAAGACCGCCGGAATCGGCAACGCTGACTGGATCTATCGCCGCGGCGGGCACGCTGTTTGCCACGCGGATGGTTGCGCCCGGAGCGCCCTGCGCGCGGGCCAGGCTGGGCATGCCGCCAACCCCGGCCGCAAAGCCAACGCTTCCGAGGAAGGGCAGCGACAAGCCAAGCAGGCTGCCGTGACGAATAAATTCGCGGCGGCTTACCCTGCCGTCCACGAGACCGTCGATCAGATGGATTTCGAGATCAGTTCTGCCACACCGAAGAATGTCGAGAATCTTGTGGTGCTTCATGGCTTCAGCTCCCTTGTGTTGTGGTTTTTGCCGGACGAAATATTTCACCAGCGCCTTGGTCGCCGTGCTGTCTGTCCGCTCGTAACCGACACGAGCCGTTTCCTCCACTTGTCTTTGACGGCATCTGATCGGTGGTCCAATCTCCCCAAGCGGCTTTCGGCCGCTGGTCTAATATGGATTGGTGGCGAGGCGAGCGCGGATTGCACAGAGCCAACCAAAATAGAGGGGGTTACCCCCTTCCAGCGCTATGATCCTCGTCTTTGCTCATCGCTCGCGCATTACCCCTCCTAACGCGATCCTCCGACTATCGCAGGTTGGCAAGCAGCCTACGAGCCCGCAAAAGGTCGGGCGTGTCAAAGCCCTGCGTAAACCATTCATAGATCGGCGCGAGAACATCAAAAGCCTCCTTGCGTCGGTTATGCTCGGCCCAAAGCCGGGCGAGCGCAGCGCTGGCCCGCAGTTCAAGCATCTTCGCGCCCTGATTGGCGGCGATGTCGATCGCTCGCTTGAAGGCGGCTTCGGCCTCTTCGCGAGCGTCGTCGGAAGGATCGAGCAGCAGCAGTTCGCCGCGCTCGCGTTCGAGTTCGGCATTGCACCAGCTCTCCAGAGTTCTCTCAGCGATCTGAGTCGCTTCGGCTACGATTTTGAACCCGGCGGCACGTCGCCCTGCCTTACGCTGAATGGCGGCAAGCAGGCCCAAGTAGTGCGGCATCCGCAGCCCGGCGCCGGTTTCTGCGAATTCCTTCAGCGCCGCGTCATAGGCCGCGAGCCCTTCCTCAACGGGACCCTGGGCCGTGATAGCCCAGGCCCGCACAAGCGCGCTCCACGCCCCGTAATAATCGAATCGATATTCCAGGCAGAGGCTGCGGGCTTCCTCGGCGATTGTGAGTGCCGCCTCCGGCTCACGTCGGAACTGATGCAGCATCGCAAGGTAAGCGAGCGCGAGCGCGATACTGAAGGGGCGCGCGCCTTCCCGCGCGAGCGCAAGCCCGTCCTCGGCGGTCTGCAGTGCGCAGTCGGGATTGCCAAGATGCCAATCGCAGTGGGCTGTATAGACGCGGCAGAAGGCGCCGATATTGATGCCGTAGACCTCTGAATGGAAATGGCCGTGACAGGCGCCGGCCTCCAAGCTTTGCTGATGCCAATCGCGGGCGGCCTGGAACTTGCCGAGATGGAACGTCAGTGCCCCGGCGAAATGGTAGGCCTCGACGAGAAACGCTGGGTTGTCGGTCCGGTGCGCCAGGTCGACCGCTTCATCGACCAGTTGTGTCGCTTCGTGGAGATTGGCGCGCACGTGATAGACGTATCCAAGCCCTCTTATCGCGGTGAAGAGATCCGCGTCGTTGTTAAGCTCGCGGCTCAACTCCTGAGCCCGTTTATAAACCGCTTCTGCCTCGCGTGCGGCGTACCCCTTCGTGGCCAGGAGCGGGCCGCCGAGCGCCAGTAGGAGGGACAACTCCAACCTTGAACGAGGCTCGGCGGGAGGAAGCGCTGCGAGGCTCGCGAGCCCAGATCGCAGATGCGCGATTGCTTCCACGTTAGCCGAGCGGCCGGCCGCTAGCACGCCGGCCAGCAGCCAGTATCCAACCGCCTTCTCGAAGAGCCCCGCCTCATCGAAATGCAAGGCAACCAGCTCAGGCCGCGCTTCGAGCGTTTGGGGAAAGTCTGTCTCAATCGCGGTGGCGACCTTCGCATGCAACTCCTGGCGACGCTTCCGGAGCAGGCTCTGATAGGCGGCGTCACGCACCAATGCATGCTTGAAGATGTACGTTGTCGCCGGCGGAATGCCACGACGAAAGACGAGCTCCGCGGCGACGAGCCGTTCCAGCGCCGCCGCAAGATCGCCGTCCGGCAGCGGAACTACGGCAGCAAGCAGCTCGTGGTCGAACTCGCGGCCAATGCATGCGCCGATCTGTGCAACCTCCTTTACCGAGGAGAGCCGATCGAGGCGGGCCATCAGCGAGTCATGCAGGGTCACGGGTATCGCCAGCGGCGGGAGTGGCCCATCGAGAACATAGCGGTCGCCTGCGTCCTTGAGCAATCCGGACTCAAGCACAGCCTTGGTCAGTTCCTCCGTGAAAAGCGGTACGCCCTCCGTCCGTGCCAGAATTTGATCGAGCACTTCCGCGGGCAGCGCTTTACCACCAGCCACCCGTTCCACCAGCGAGCGCGCCTGAGCCTCCGCCAGCCGGTTCAATGTGATTAGCGTGACATGCGGAAAGCCGATCCAGGGCGGCGGCAGCTCCGGCCGGAACGTCGCGATGAGGAGCACCGGCAGCCGCTGAAGGCGCTCGACCATCTGGTCGAAGAACTCGCGTGACGTCGGATCGAGCCAGTGCGTGTCCTCCAGCACCACCAGCACCGGACCGCGCACCGCGAGACCCTCAAGCTGTGCGAGAAAGGCCCGGAAGAGAAGCCCTTTCTTTTGCAGAGATGACATCGCCGCAAGCGAATCCCCTGAGCTGATCGGGATGCCAAGCAGATCGGCAAACAGCGCTACCGCATGGGGCTCGGCCGATGTCGTCTCCAGTAGGGATGCAAGTTTATCGAGGCGGGCCTCCCAGGCATCATCCGGCGCGAACCCTGCCGCCCGCTCGATTTGGGTTATGAAGGGGAAGAGCGCGCTGTTGACGTGATGTGGCGAGCAAGCATAGCGGAGCGAAGTCTTGGACTCTCCCCGGAGACGTTCGCGCAGCGCAAGCACCAACCTCGACTTGCCAATGCCGGGCTCGCCTGAAATGAGGGCGACGTGCCCGCTTCCCTCCTTTATCTGCCGCCAGCGCGACAATATAAGATCCAGTTCCTCATCGCGGCCGACGAGCGGAGTGACCCGTGTGCCGTGAAGCGCTTCAAATCGGCTCTCGGCCTTTCCCACGCCGGTCACTCGCCAGGCCCCCACTGGTTCGGCGAAGCCCTTAAGTGAGCACGGTGCTAGTGGGGCGAGCTCGAACAGGCCGCCGACAAGCCGTCGCGTATTGTAGGCGATGACCACTGCGCCAGCCTCGGCCAGTTCCTGCAGCCGGGCTGCAAGGTTGGGCGTCTCGCCGGCTATCCCGCGCTCCTGCGCTTCGCCCACCCCAAGAAGATCGCCCACAACGACAAGGCCAGTGGCAATGCCAACGCGTGCATTGAGGCGGTCGCCGTCGACCTTCAGTTCTGAAATGCCTGCGACGAGGGTGAGCCCCGCGTGCACGGCCCGTTCGGCGTCGTCCTCATGGGCTTGGGGATACCCGAAGTAGATGAGCGCACCATCGCCCATATACTTGGCGACAAAGCCGCCGTATTTGCTGACGAGATCGCCGACCCGCGCATGGTAGACCTGCAGCAGTTCCTGCATATCTTCCGGGTCAAGCCTGGCAGACAGCGCCGTCGAACCGACGAGATCACAAAACATGACCGTGAGCTGTCGCCGCTCGGCTCGATCGGGAGGCTTTTGATCTGCGGCCTCCAGCCGCGCCGCCGTAAGGTCGCCAACCGCGTCAAGAATTTTCCTCCGGTGGCCAACCGCCGAAACGCCGATCTCCTTCAGGTCGGCAGCCGTCAAGCGGGGTAAGACGTCGAGGTCGACCCCGTTGTCGCGAAAAGCCTGCTCGTAGGATTGCAGGCCAAGCGCGCGCAGCCATAGCCCGATGTCCAAGTTACCTCCGTACGGGCTCCTCGATACTTGAACGCCTTCCGCTGCCTTGGCCCGCTGTGCTTATTGGCTGGACGTTCTGGTTCAGACGGAACAGGTTGTCAGGGTCGTATTTGGTCTTGAGCGCCTCCAGCCGCGCATAGTTGCTGCCATAGGCCTGCGCCACCCTGTCCGTCTCATCCTCCGGCATGAAATTGACGTAGACACCCCCCGTCGCGTGCGGGGCGGTCGCCGCAAACAGCCCTCGCGCCCAATCGATGGAGGCTTGCTCGTCACCGCGCTCGCGCCACCTTGTGTGCACGTTCATCACGAACTTGGCCTCGCGATGCGGATAGGCGGTTGCGTCGGCGGCCACACGGCTGCTGGCACCGCCGATCTGGCCGATGAAGATCTCGCATTCCGCGGTCGGCAACGTGCCGACATAATCGATCAGCGTGTCGAACAGGCCATCGCTAAGAGCTGTGAAATTGTGCGACTTCCAGTAGTTGAATGCCCCCGGCGTGAGCAGCGGATCGAATGCCGTCTGCCAGGCCGCGTAGGGCTGCACACCGATCACGTCGGCGATCGGCTCGCCGAGTGCGCGTAGCGGCGCAAGCGCGCCATCCGCTTCACCCGGCTCACCGGCATAGCAGACGGCGAAGACCAGGATGTCCTTGCCGTGCACCTCGGCTGGCAGGAACGGCAAAGGCGGTGCCTTACGCAGTACCACCCAGATGGTAAGATCGTCGGGAGCGGCCGCCGCCACCTCGCGATATCCGGCAAGGAGTTCACGCGCCCGGGCAAACGGATGGACTATCAGCCCCGAGACCAGATCGGGACCGACCGGATGCAATTTGAACTCGAACGACGTCACCACGCCGAAATTGCCGCCACCACCGCGGATAGCCCAGAACAGGTCTGGGTTCTCCGTTGCGCTCGCCTGAACGAGCGCGCCGTCGGCGGTTACCACGTCGGCCGAGATCAGATTGTCCACCGTGAATCCGAATTTGCGGCTGAGCCAACCGAAGCCGCCGCCGAGGGCGAGGCCAGCCACCCCGGTCGTCGAGTTGATACCGAGCGGCGTGGCAAGACCGAACGTTTGCGCCTCTTTGTCGAACTCTCCGAGCGTCACGCCGGGCTCCACCCGTGCGGTGCGCCCCTTCGGATCGACGTGAACGGAGCGCATCAGCGACAGGTCGATCAGAAGGCCGCCCTCGCAGACGGCGTTGCCCGAAATGTTGTGGCCACCGCCGCGCACGGCTAGGAGGAGCCCGTTGTCGTGGGCAAGGCGCACGGCCCGCATCACGTCGCCTGCGCCGCGGCAGCGCACAACGGCGGCCGGCCGCCGGTCGATCATGGCGTTCCAGATTGTCCGCGCCTCATCGTAACCGGCTTCGTCCGGCAGACATAAGCTGCCGCGGAGCTGTGTCTGCAACGCCGTCAGGATGTCGTTTGAAAGGGCGATCTTTCCGCCCTGGAGCCCGCTGAACTGAATTTCGGTCATGGAACCGCCTCCCTGATAGTCCGATGGGTGCGGCGGTTGGAAAGGATACGGTATCGGAGATTGCCGCCGCCCGCGACTTGGGTCCTTCCCCCCATCGATTCCGATGCCTTGCTGCGATGGCCCCCGGAATCTCGTTGATCGTTTTGATGAACTCTACTTTAGCACCGAAAGGGCGTTGAGGCGATTCTTACAAATCATGAAATAAAGCACCTTCGCAATCCGCAAGCCCGCTGTGCCCAAACGCGACTTTCACAATGTTTTACGGGAAGACGGTTGTGATGGGTCGCCGCGCGCCCGTGGCCGCGCAGGGCATGCCCGAGCGTGTGCGGGGCACCATCCGCAAGGCCGCCGCCGAAGAAGTGATCTCGTACCAGATACCCGCATACAAACTGCGTGGCGGCGCCGTGCTCTATTTCGCCGGGTGGAAGATGCACTCCTTCGCTCTACCGCGCTAACGAGCAGCTTGTCGCGGCATTCAAAGACGCCCTTGCCCCTTACGAACTCAACGACAAGGGCACGATCCGTTTCCCGCTCTCTCAGCCCATACCGGTAAAATTGATCGAGCGCATCGCGAAGTTCCGCGCGAAGCAAGTTGCCGTGCACGAGAAGGCAAAGGCTGCCGTGCCTAATAAGGGCTAGGCCCGCACCTGCCCAAGATCGTCGCCGCGCGGCCTGAAAGAATCCTTCCCGGATGTGGCTCCTGGTCCGCTTACCCCGGCTTGAAATTTCAATGAGCGAAATCTGGATACTTTAACACGTTGTTTACGTTAACATTTCTTTCCACGCAGCACTTAACTGCGAGTTAGCTTCATCTTGTCTGACTATAAATTCACAAGTTGAGCGAAGCAGCCGTAGCTTATCCCGGCTGAACAGCGATCGATGCCATAGTGAATCTCTGCCGCCGCCCGGAGGCCCCATTTCCCTGCATTTCCAGACTTTCGTCGCCCCCTGCCTTCCCGATTTCCTATTATCGGCATTTTCAACTGACCGTTTATCCATGACTTCCGATATTGTACAAATGAAAATTGGATTGCTAGCATCCGCGACTGCACCTGCGTCTAAAACCGCCGATCAGGCGAATAACGTGCATCACTGGCTGCCCGGGCGCACAACGCATCCGTCGAACGTCCGGCGTCGTAACGCACAGCCTTTCATGAAAGCGGACAGAAATGATCCCCGCCGCGGTTCGTCGCCCTGGGCGGCATCCTCGGTCAAAATCCGTTCTCCCAGGACAGAAAACTCGGCCTTGTGGATTGAAAATATCCTTCGATTGGTCATTTCGTGGCCACTAGCTGGACATGGGTACCCGTGGCCCTGAATTGTGCCAAGAGCATGGGCCAAACAGAGAACTCGCCCTGGGCCGCCTTGTCTGTTAGCGATCTCAAATAGCCGCCGGCCGAATTGATCTGTTCTGCCCTTTCAAGGATGCAGGCCATGGCGATTGCCGCATTTTCCTGCCCGAGAACATCACAGGCCTCCTCATAGGCGGAGGGGCTGACGCCGAGCATCGAGCGGACAACAACAGCCGCCGCCATTAGATCCGACCAGCTGGCAATGCCTTGTTTTGTGTAGGCAGCAATCTGTGGACAAGCCTGGCGGACAAGGCCGAGCGGAACCGGCTTGCCATCTGGCAGATCCTCAGCCTTCTCTTCCGGCCCCCTGCCCGTTCGGATCGTTGTTATTGGCCTGTCTTTCGGGTCACCTAGCTCAATTGCTTCTGTTTTTTGCCCCAGCTTTGCCCCTTGGCTGTTTCTTAAGCCAGGTTCAAGATCAGTTGTGGATTGGGTATTTGAATTTTGTTTGTGGCGCTCAGAATGAGACTCTTTGGGGTTCATTTTTTGAGAATTAAGCCTATCTGTCAATAGATTGGACACTTCTAACTGGATACATTCCAGCCCATCGACTATCGGTTCCAGATCCTCAGCCGTTGCCTGGCGTGGTACATCGTCGATGACCCCCCTAAACCGGGTGTATTGGGCGCTCCAGTCTATCTCGGGTAGTTCTTCAAACCCAAGCTCGATCAGCTTGACGATATCACGGCGTAGAAGCGTGACGCGTTCCTTCATCAATTTCAACTGTAGCCGTTCGGATCGCACCTGTTCGGCCATAGCGTCGAATTCAGTGGCACGCGAGACCAAGGGAGCTATTGAGAACCCAAAAGCCTCTCCCTCCTCCCCTGCCCTGGTCCTGCGCGCATAGCGCTTGCCGTTAGGGCTATCCTTGCGGAAGATCAGGCCGGTTTCTACCAGCGCGCTTAAATGTCGTCGTAGCGTTGCCGGCGCCATGCCGTGGGCACGAAGCGAGAGCTGCACATTGGATGGGAACACCACCAGGCCGTTCGCCTCGCAGAGTTCCGTCTGCGGATAGAATGTCAAAAGCGCATTGAGCACCACCAGCGCCCGGTCGGATATGCCAATTAACGCCCTCGCCTCGCACAGGCTGCGAAACAGCTTCCATTTGTCGATCGACGCCTGCGGATCGATCTCTTTCGCCTGCACCTGCGTTGCCAGCATGCCAAGCGACAGCGACCGCCGCCCAAAGGGCGTCGTAAACGTATTCCCCGTCTGCATTGTCTTTCACCTTTCTAAAGGCAAAAGAAATCCGCTCGCCAAAAACGACGCCAAAAAGTCTTGACACTGATTCGGGGAAATGCGATTCTCGATCTTGCTAGAGATATGAGAGAAGCCTTCCGAGACAGCGATGTTTAGGTGGGCTTTTTTCTTTTGCGGATTAGTCTCCTGTTTTCCCTGATGTTTCCGATTCCTTGAAGGCTCGATAGAGCTCCTCAAGGTTGTCAGCTATATAGCTACCGAAACGTGAAGCGTTTTTCGCTTTCAAGGCCAGCGTGAATGCCTTGCCGGTATCCCTGATGTCGACACTTACGGACTTGTCCTTGGGCGCCCATGCCTTTTTGGTTGCCTCTGTGGGCTTGGTCACTTGGCGCCTTGATTTACTCAAAAAGTCGAAAAGCAGATTGAACCGACCATCGCCCACTTCCGCTTCGAAAGCCTTTGACACAACAAACGCCGCAGCCTTCTGACTATTGCCTGGAATCTGCATGAGTTTTGATAATTGCCACCAGCGATCGCGCCCAGTCGCTTTTGCGGATCCTATAGCGAGGATGAGTGCTTCCGAAACATGCGAGGACACAGACTGCATCTTGGAGAACGTTGTCGCGTCGAGCGTCAGCGCAGATTTGATCACCGTCTGATCATAACCAAGATCCGCCAAGCGTTTGGCAAACAGTGTCCGTTCGATGAAAGAGAGGTTCGAGCGGGCCGCATTTTCCTGACCCTGCGCAATGACGTGATCCTGGTCGGCCAAAGGCTTGACGACAGCTCGAACCTGCCGCCCCAAGTGCTTGGCGACTTTGACACGGCGATGTCCGAAAACGATCTGATAGCGACCCGATGCTGTCGGGTGAGGCCGCACCAGAACGGGAGAATCCTGCCCCCTCTCCCTGATCGCGACTAGGAGTTCCTGAAAGGCCTCGTCGTCCTGGTCAAGCCGATCAGACACAAAGGAACTGTCTACGACGTCCGGATCAAGTTCGACAACACTGGCCTTGGCGAGTTCCTCGAAGGAGCTCTTGATCGAACGTGAAGCACCGCTAACGACATAAGATAATGCATCGTTCCGCTCCGTCTTCGGCGGAGCAGGGTTCATGACGCTGCTGAAAATGTCCTTACGGGCCATTTATCTGCTCCCGTTTTCCATTAAACAATTGATCTTACGATGAAAAACCGTCGTTTTTACTGCAGTAAAGCAATTTACCATGTCAGCGACCCCATGCCCGGTGCACGAGAGCAGCAATCTCGGAATTGACTGCATCAAGCGATTCAATCGCCCGTTCGTAGGTCGTGCGTGTGAAGCTATTTTTCTCGACCTCATATAGTGTTTGCTTCGTCAAACCGGCATCCGAAACTGCCGTTGATTTCAGCATCGGGTTGGCAAGAATTTCTTCAGCCAGCATTGATTGCATGAAACCAACCATTTGTGCCTGGGGAATGTCTGTCGGCTCGTAACGGGTAATCAGATAGCGGAACCAGTCCAGCTGCACTTTGGCTCCCGCCTGCTTGACGGTCTTGAGAATGCCGCCGAGCATCAGCAGGAACTGTGACATCGACATGAGGTCAAGCATCTGCGGATGAACCGTGATGAGTACCGAAGTCGCAGCCGACATGGCCGTTAGCGTCAGGTAGCCCAATTGTGGCGGGCAATCGACGACGACGACATCATATCGGCTGTCCACTTCCTCGAGCGCTTTGCCGATACGTGTGAAAAACTGCCTGCCTTCGAGCGACGCCCGGTCTTGCATCGCAAGTGGAGTATCATACTCATACTCCTGCAACTCGAGGTTCGCAGGGATTATATCGAGACCGGGGAAATTGGTCGGAAGAATAACATCGGTTATCGGCTTGCGATCTTCGTCATAGCGGATCGACTCGTAAAGCGACAAATTGCGATCAAGTTCCGGCTGGAAACCATGCAACGCCGACAGGGATGCCTGCGGATCAAGGTCAATGGCTAGGACGCGATGCCCAGTCAGCGCCAGGTACTGGGAAAGATGGGCAGCAGTGGTCGTCTTGCCTGATCCTCCCTTGAAGTTAACAACCGCAATAACCTGCAGCTTGTCGCCAGGCTTGCGGTGAGGGACATACTTCTTCACCTCTGTACGGCCGTTGCGGTCAAGATAATGCCGCAGTTCCAACATCTGCTCCGCCGTATAGGAACGGCGGCCAGACGCAGCCTGTGCGGGTACGGGGCCTTTACCTTCCAGATGCAGTCGCTTTAGATTGTTTTGGGTGACACCGAGATAATGAGCCACTTCCGCCATGGAAAAGGAGCGCAATGTCTTCGTCGCGTTCGGCGGAAATTTTTCCATCCGAAGCTGATCCAGCCGGCGTGAAATCTCCGCTCCTTGATCGAGGATCTTGTCATCAAACTCGAATTTGGGCAGAGGTATTGCGATGTTCATTGGAACCGTAACCTCTAATAGCGCTTTTTCAAAGCAAATCTCTTACGAAGCGCTATTAAGCTCCGATTCGTTCCGTCCAGCAAGAATTTTTAGGTTAACAAAGGGTTAACGGGTTTTTCTGTTGTGGAAAGGCAGCCCGGCATCGGCGCTCCCAACCCGAAATACCGTTAATCAGAGCTGGGGCGGGTAATGTAGAGGGTTGTTTTCATTGATGAAACCTCCCCACTTTACTGCAGTAAACTGGGGAGCGTCTGCCGCAGTTGGGGGGAGGGGCGTCGCGGTATTCCTACTTCTGCCCCGTTTCCTTTCGTGTCTTGTCATCTTCGACCAATTCGTACCACATCGCGTTCAACACAGCGAACGCGGCCGCGAAGGGCAGTCCGAGAAGCCAGGCGAAATACCACATGTTCTTGTCCTTTCGTTAGTAAGCGTGACCGCTCTCGTCGTTGATCGCAGCTTCATCAACCTTGCCCCACAGCACGCGGTAGACCCAACTCGTGTAGATGACGATCAGCGGGATGAAGATCGCCGTGACCACCAGCATGATGAAGAGGGTCAAATGGCTCGATGATGAGTCCCAGACAGTGAGGCTCGACCGCGGATCGAGCGAGGAGGGGAGGATGAACGGAAACATCGAGACGCCCACCGTCGAGATAATGCCGAAGATTGACAGCGCGCTTGAAAGGATCGTCCCGATCTCCCGTCTTGCTCTCAGCCCGAGAAATGCGCCGGCCGCTCCAATGAAGCCGCAGATCGGAGCGAGGAGAAGTACTGGATAGCTGCCATAATTGGTAAACCACGCGTCATTTTCTTCCACGACAGTTTTCAAGAGCGGGTTCGACGCACCTATGGGGTCGACAACGCTGGTTATGCGGTAGCCGCCGAACCCAGCCCATACCCAAAGCCCGGCAACGGCAAACAGTGCAATGGTGATCAGAGCTGCAAGACTTCCATATTTTCGGGCACGATCCGCAACAGGTCCCGATGTCTTCAGCACCAGCCATGCACCTCCGTGCATGACGAGCATCGCCACAGAGAGAAGACCACACAGAAGCGCGAACGGGTTCAACAGGCCGAAGAACGAGCCCTCATAAAAGATGCGGAGGTCACTGTTGAAACGGAATGGAACGCCCTGAAGAACATTGCCCATGGCCACGCCAAAGATCAACGCCGGCACAAAGCCGCCAATGAACAATGCGCGATCCCATGCAGCACGCCATGTATCGCTGTCCCGCTTGGAGCGGAATTTGAAACCGACAGGGCGAAGGATCAGGGATGCCAGAATGATGAACATGGCAAGGTAAAACCCGGAGAACGACACCGCGTAGAGCGGCGGCCAAGCTGCAAAAATAGCGCCGCCACCAACAATGAGCCAGACTTGATTACCTTCCCAGATCGGACCGATCGTATTGATAACGATGCGCCGCTCCATATCGGTTTTTGCGACGAACGGCAGCAGCGTCCCGGTCCCCAGATCGAAACCGTCGGTAACGGCAAAACCAATCAGGAGGACGCCGATCAGCAGCCACCAGATCACACGCAAGGTTTCATAATCGATTAATTGATGCAGGATCATGATTGCTTACTCCGCTGGAACGATGTGAGGGGAAATCAAAGTTGCCTCCGGCTCGATATCGGCTTCCGGTCCCTTGGCGATTGCCTTGAACATCAGATCCATCTCGATGATGAAAAGCGTGGTGTAGATAGCCACAAACCCGACGATGGTTATGAGCAGGGAGGCCGCTCCGAGATTGGAAACCGCCGCCGCCGTAGGCAATATGCCTTCGATAGTCCACGGCTGGCGGCCTGTTTCGGCGACGACCCATCCGAGTTCTGCTGCTATCCACGGGAGAGGGATAGCAAACACTGCAACACGTAGCAGGAAGGGATAGGCGTCGATCTTCCGCCGCACCGAGAGAATGAAGAACGTGGCCGTCAACAGGATGAAGAAAATACCCAGCCCCACCATGATGCGGAATGCCCAGAACAATGTTGGCACGCTTGGCACAGTATCCCACGCAGCCTTCTCGATCTGTTCATCCGTTGCCTGGCGCGGGTCGTCTACATAACGCTTCAGCAGCAGTGCATAGCCCAGGTCGGCACCATTTGCTTCAAAGGCGTCGCGCACCTCCTGGCCGACAGCGGTGCTGCTGCCTGCTTCGCGGATGCGCTGGAGGGCATCGTAGGCAAGCAATCCGCTGCGAATATTCGTCTTGGCGCGATCCACCAATTCTTTGATGCCGGGAATTTCGGTGGTCAGAGACCGCGTACCGATCAAACCCATGACCCAGGGCACGCGCACGGCGTAGTGGGTCTCACGCGCGGCGGTGTCGGGAAATCCAAAGACGGTGAAGGCCGCTGGCGCCGGCTCCGTTTCCCACATGGCCTCAATCGCCGCGAGCTTCATCTTCTGGTGTTCGCCGGAGAGGTAGCCGCTCTCATCACCGAGGACTACAACCGAGAGGGCAGAGGCAAGGCCAAACGAGGCCGCAACGGTCATCGAGCGCTTGGCGATCTCGATGTGCCTGCCTTTGAGGGCGTACCAGGCCGAGACGCCAAGGACAAAGATCGATGCCGTGACGTAACCCGCAGAAACCGTATGGACAAACTTCGCCTGAGCGACAGGATTGAACAAAACTTCATAGAAATCAACGACTTCCATGCGCATCGTCTGCGGATTGAAGGCGGACCCCACCGGGTTTTGCATCCAGCCATTGGCGATAAGGATCCACAGCGCCGAGAAATTGGATCCCGCCGCCACCGCCCATGTCGCCGCCAAGTGTCCGACCTTCGAAAGCTTGTCCCAACCGAAGAAGAACAGCCCGACAAACGTCGCTTCAAGGAAGAAAGCCATCAGGCCTTCGATCGCCAGCGGGGCACCAAAAATATCGCCGACATAGTGGCTGTAATAGCTCCAGTTCATGCCGAACTGAAATTCCATGACAATGCCGGTGGCGACGCCAAGGGCAAAATTTATGCCGAACAGCGTGCCCCAGAATTTGGTCATCTGCCGCCAGATCACCCGCCCGGTCATCACATAGACCGTCTCCATGATCGCAAGGAGAATCGAAAGGCCCAGCGTCAATGGCACGAAGAGAAAATGATAGAGAGCTGTGATCGCGAATTGCAGGCGCGACAGCGCCACGATATCGAGTTCCATTGCTTTTTGCCGGGTCGCCCCGGCCCCCTGTTAGCGGCATCCAAATCGAGTGAATGCCGAATGAAGTACCTGTCCTCAGTCCGGTCGCAGCGCGGCAAGGGCAGCGGCGAAATCCTGTTCTCCACGTCGCGGTGCGCCGATAATGCGCCCACGTTCCAGGATGAGCAGCCGGTCGGCGATCATCGCCTCCCGTCTGATATGTGTGGCGATGACGACAGATTTTCCCTGCATCTGCCCAGTAAGACGTTGCAACACATCGCGTGCAGTGTCTCCATCGAGCCCTTCAGTCGGTTCATCGAGAAGCCAAAGCGGCGTATCGCGCAGCAAAAGCCGCGCCAGTGCCAGCCGCCGCGCCTGGCCGCCAGAAAGACCGAGGCCACCTTCACCCAACATCGTGTCGAGACCCGTGGGTAGCGTTCGAACGAAGTCTGCAAGCCCTGCCGCAGTCAGCACATGGAGAAGGCGGGCGTCATTTGCACTTGGATCCGCAAGCCGGAGATTGTCGCGCAAGCTGTCCTGAAACAGTTCCGTTTTCTGAGTGAGCAGGGCAACAGGAAGGCTCGCTGCATGGCCAGCCTCCGCCGCAATTTCTTGTGCAATGAGTGCCAAAATCGTTGATTTGCCGGCACCGCTGGCGCCAATCAGTGCCAGGCGCTCGCCTTGGACAAGAGACAACGACAGACTCTCGAGCGAGGGGAGGGGGGCACCGGCATGTCTGATCGTCACGTCTATGAGTTGGACCGCCAGCCCAGCCCGCGGCGAGACTCTTGCTGCTGGAGGCGCGGCAGGTGTAAGGCTGGGTCCAATGCGCCCGGCCGCAAGAATTGTGCGCCCAAGCTCCATGGCGCCCCGACGTAGCCCTGCAAAAGGCTCCAACGCGGCCAACGCGATGAAGAGCCCCAGAGCAGCAACAGGTCCACCTATCACACCTGCATTAGCCAAGGCGGCAACAGCATAAAGTGTGCCCCCGAGCAAGATAGCCGAGGCCGCGCCAAAACCGGCATTGACGGCGGTTTCAATCCAGTTCAGTGCGTCGTCCACCCGCGCCAGTCGGCGATCTGCCGCTTTTACCACATTGCGCTGCGCGGCAAGCCGCCCGGTCATCGCCAGATCGGTCTGTCCGGCCACGAGGTCGATCGTATGTGAACGGAGCATTTCGAGCGCATGGGAGCGGCGGCGGGAAGGAGCCTTGGCATAGCGAGCCGCAACAAGCGGTATGCCCAATCCCGCCAACAGAAGCCAGGACCCCACGCCAAACCCCAATAGCGGGTGCATCAGCCCAAGCGCAGCAGCAACGGCCAGCGCCGTGCAAAGCGCAACTGCGGCAGGGACCAAAACACGCAGGTAAAGCGAGTCGAGGGCATCTATATCGGCTGTCAGGCGGAACAGCAGTTTTGCGGGTCGCCTCAGAAGGATTCTTGCGGCCTCCGGCCGCGCCCAGCCCCGGAAAAGTTGTTCGCGCAGACCCGCGAGCACGCTCAGGGTCGCATCATGGGTCGTCAATCGTTCGCCGTAGCGAGCAGCTGTGCGGGTTAAAGCCAGAAAACGTATGGCCGCAGCCGGCGCGAAGACATCGAAGGCAAGCGCCAATGCAGACGAGAGCCCGGCGATAGCAGTTGCTGTGATAAACCAGCCAGACAATCCAAGGAGGGCAATACTTGCCAGGACTGTTGCTGCAGCCAGCAGGGCGCCGCTTAAAAGCGCGAAGCGACGTTCGGCAAGGAACAATGCTACAATGGGGCGTAATGCTCGCCACAGGGCCATTATACTGCCTCCAGTGACGTTTCCGCCGCCAGAATGATTATCCTGTTCATACGGCTCGCGAGCACAGGGTCGTGTGTCGCGACGATCAACGTCTTCCCGGCGGACAGAGCAAGAAGACTTTCCGTGATCGCATTAGCCGTCACCGTGTCGAGGTGAGCAGTGGGCTCGTCGGCAAGTATCAGCCCCTTACCCGGATCGACTGCAGCACGAGCCAATGCAAGCCGTAATATTTCGCCGCCCGACAGGCCGGTACCGCCTTCACCAAGCTGCGACCTGCCGCGGGCATTCGCAACGTCCTGAAGTGCAGCAACACGGAGTGCAACGTCGATATCCTTCTCGACGAACTCCGGCCGCCCTAAAACTATATTGTCAGATACTGAGCCGGCAAATATGTGCGGCTTCTGGCCGATCCACGCCATCTGCGCGCGCAATTCGCCTGCAGTTGCGGCAGTAAGCGGCATCCCACTTATTGCGATTCGCCCAACCTCATGTGGCGCTAGGCCCGCAATCAAAGCGAGAAGGGTGGATTTGCCCGAACCGCTAGGGCCGAGCAAAGCAACATGCTCGCCGGGTAAGATGTGGAGGTCGATATTGTTAAACACTTGCGCCGCATTGCCTGCATGGCGAAATGACAACGCCTCAACGCGAACCTCAGGAATTCCGGTTCTTAGGCAACGACGATTGCGGCTTTCATCTTTCTTCGCGCCAAGCATGGTAACACCGTTATTTGACAGCTGATCAAGCGCATCAAACGCCGCCTCGCCTGCAGCCCGGTCGTGCCAAACAGCGGAGAGCTCACGCAGCGGTTCAAAGAAAGCCGGAGCGAGCAAGAGAATGAACAGGCCTTCACTCAGGCTCAGCCGCTCGCCCCAGGCTCCAAAATTGAGCTGGCCAAGGAGATGAAAGCCAACATAGACGGCAACCATGGCCACACCGAGGGCAGCGAAGAGTTCCAGAACCGCGGACGAGAGAAATGCGATACGAAGTACAGCCATCGTACGAAGCCGCAATAATTCGGCATTAGACCTCAGCCGCCGCGCCGTTGTCTCAACAGCTTCGAAGGAACGAATGGTGGCAAGCCCGCGCAGACGATCGAGAAGAAATGCGTTCATGCTGCCCATCTCGACCAACTGGCTTTCGCTCGCCGCCTTGGCGCGCCAGCCAATGAGCGCCATGAAAATCGGAATGAGTGGAGCAGAAATGAAAAGGACAAATGCAGCGACCCAGGAAAACGGCAGAACGCAGAGGAGGATGGCAATCGGCACAAGCGTCGCCTTCAGCTGTATTGGCCTGAAGCGTGCAAGGTAGGGCAATACCGCTTCCGCCTGTTCTCCCAGAACGCTCGCCGCGAGGCCGGAGGCTGGGCGCCCAATATCCAATGGCGAACGATGGACAAGCGCTGCAATCGCGCCTTCCCGCTGCTGCGACAACACATTGCGGGCGGCAACAAATGCACTGCGCGTGCCAGCCGCATCAAGCAGAGCACGGAAGATGCCGATTGCGACCACAGCAATGGACATCCAGAGGATGGGCGTCAAGCCGTTGCCGACAACAATCTCTCCGACGGCCACAGCGAGCAATCCTGCCTGCGGCAGCCACAAGAGTGCGGCGAGCAGTTGAAAGACGGACGCTTTTTTGTTGGTACCGAGTTTTCGTGATTTGGCGACAGTGCCGAGTGCGGCGTTGTTCGACCGTGAGTTGGAGGCACTTTCCCGTGTAGGACCCTGCTCGCCCACAAAGTCCACCTCGGTGCGTAGCGCCAATGAGGTTGCGTCTGCTGCGGGTCCCATGCCATCAACCCTTTTCGGTAGAGCGCTTCGACCTGCCGAGGGAAACGATCTTGTCCTTCGCCTCAAGCAGTTTCGTGACTTTCGCGCCCAGCGTCAACAGCGTTGCCAATCGATCGGTTTCCAGCTGTTTGACGTCTTCATACCAGATAGTAAGGCGCTCAATGAGCCCATGCATCTCGCTCATGCGTTCCTGTGCATGGCGTTCGGCATCACTGGCCGGTTGTTGCATCAGAATTTCGCGCAAAACCGAGAGTGTCGGATCAACTTCCCGCTTCTTCCGCTCTTCCGCGAGCGTACGCAATATCTGCCAGACATCATCCGGTGTCGTGAAAAAATCACGGCGATCATCAGGGAGGTGTTTGAGCAGGACAAGATTCCATGCCTGTAGCTCACGCAAGCTCATCGAAACATTGGAGCGGGAGATGCCCAACGCTTCGACAATTTGATCAGCATTAAGCGGTTCAGGTGAGACATACAGCAAGGCATAGATCTGCCCGACAGTGCGGTTGATCCCCCATCGGCTGCCCATTTCACCGAAGTGCAAGACAAAGGATTGAACGAGAGGCGGAAGGTTCATCAGCTTATTCCGTTACAACTGTAATTTCAGTAATTACTGAAACTACGATACTTAATAAACCGTGAATGTGCAAGAGGCAGGCGCGAAGCCCACAGAAAACAAGATTGGACAATAAAAAAACCCGGCCGGGTCATGGTCGACCGGGCCGGGTTGATGGGAACGCTTCGAAATTTCTTAGTTTAGGCCGAGCTTTCCACGCAGTGTCGAAAGGTCCTCGGCAAGCGTATTGACGGCCGCGGCGAGCACTGCCCGGTCAGCTTCGGTGAGCTTGTCATAAAGCTGGTAACCGTCAGCGGTCTTGTACTTGCCCAAAGTAGCATCGACCGCGTCGAAATTGCCTGCCACCTTGGTTACGAATGCGCTGTCATCCTTTTCGATCAGGGGACGCACAAGGTCGAAAATCTTGCGCGAACCATCGAAGTTGGCCTTGAAATCCCACAAGTCGGTGTGGCTGCAGCGATCTTCTTCACCGGAGATCTTTGTTGCGGCAACCTCTTCCATGAGCACTGCAGCCCCACCAACCACTTTTTCCGGCGGCAAGGTAAGATCGGTGATGCGCTTGTTGAGTTCGGTCACATCGGCCAGCAGCTTGTCAGCAAACGGTGCCAGATCCTTGGTGCTGTTTTCGGCGAAAAGACCGTATTCAATCCGGTGGAACCCGGTGAACTCGGGATCTTTCTCAGCCTGTTCATGATCATCGGCGCGGGAGTCGATCGAGCCATCCAGGTCGCTGAACAGTTCGGCAATCGGTTCGATTGCTTCATAACTCATGCGCGTAGAACCAAAAAGGGCCTTCGCCTTGTCAATGTCGCCGGCCTTGACCGCATCCGTGAACGCCTTTGTGTCCGCGACAAGCTTCACGGCATTCTCGGAAACATAAATCTTGTAGTCCGCGATCGGACCGACGAGATCGAGCGGAGAAACTTCGGCCGAAGCAGCGCCAGGCATGATCGCTGCAGTGAGGGCAAGTAGGCTTGCAGAGAGTGTAACTTTCAGCTTCATGGTTGGTCCCCTTCAGGATTTGATGCGGGTCACGACGTGACCGGTTGCTTCCAAGAGTGTCCGGCCCACAAAATCAGTTTCGTCCAATGGGCCGGGTGGTGTGAAGAAAAAGCCGCCGCCAATCGGCTTGATGTACTCCTCGAGTGGCTCGCCATCGAGCTGATGCTGGACCGTGATGAAGCCCTTCTCCAGATCAGCTTGATAGCAGATGAACAGCAGGCCCTGTTCAAGCTGGCCCGATTTGCTGACCCCGTTCGAATAGTTGAACGGGCGGCGCAGGATCAGGTTGGCGTCAGAGACCGATGTACGCGTGTTGGCCATACGGATGTGAGCATCGAGCGGGGTCATAGTGCCTTCGGGATCCTTGGCGTAGTCCGGCACATCATGTTCAGTATTTCCCCCGAACGGCGCACCGGTCGCCTTTTTCCGTCCGATAATGCGTTCCTGCTCGCCAAGCGGCGTACGATCCCAGCGTTCGACGAAATTGCGGATGATGCGCACTGCTTGGTAAGTTCCTCCATGTGTCCAGGCCGGCTCGTCGCCGCCTTCCCGAACCCAGACGATCTTGTCCATCAGCGCAATATTGTTGGCATCGGGATTTGCCGAACCATCGCGGAAGCCGAGGAAATTGCGCGCGCTTTCATGACTGCCGTCAGGTTTCGGCGGCAGGACCGGAACCGATCCTTCCTGCTTCCAGCGCAGAACCACCAAATCCGGCAGGTTTTTCAGAATATCGCGCAGCGCGTGTATATTGGTGTCCGGCGTATTTGAAGAGATTTGCAACGCCAGGTCGCCATGGCATAAATCCGCGTCAAGCGCGTCATTGCGAAAGGCTTTCATGCGCGAAAGCCTTGCCGGCTTATGTGGCAGCAGCCAGTCGCGCTGGTCGAAGAAGGAAGCCCCGAGTGACACAGTCATCGTCAGGTTGTCCGGCGGGACCACCGGCCCGAGGAGACCAGAATCCGAAGGCGGCAGCTTGTCATCAAGTGCTGGCGGCGTTCCACCTGCCATAAGAAACGCGATACGAGCCGACAATGTCCTGAACAGCCGCTCCACTTCGTCCGGCGACTTTGCCAGAACATGAAACGAAGCGATCATGCCGGCCGCCGGACGCGGTGTGACGATACCTGCCTGATGTGGGCCGTAAAATGACTGGCGTTCCTGCGTCTTGTCGCTCACAGGTGCATCGGTTACTTGCTCGCCCTGCTTCTCCGCTGCCAATGCGGTGCCAAGTCCTGCAGCGAATGCGCTACCCGCCGCGCCCACACCAAGGAGGACGTTGCGGCGATTTGTGATCAATCCCTTGTCGTTTGTTGCCATCGCCTGCTACTCCAATCCCACAGCCGCATTGAGTTTGTATATCGCCTCGGCCAATGCCTGCATTTTCTGCGAAAGAACCTTGCGGTCGTCTGCATTCACCCTGTCATAGGGTGGATAGCCATCCGGCCCGCGCAGCGCCTTCAATGCGCCATCCGCATCTGCAATCCCGCCGTCGATATCGGCAACGACCGCTGGAGCGGCTTGCACGGCGACCGGCTTCAGCAGCGCCATCATGCGCGAGATGCCGGCGATATTGGCTTCGAAATCTGCAAGATCGGTCTGTGCGTAGTGATCTTCCCCCGACGCAATCTTCGTCTCGGCAATCTGCCCCACAAGCCGCCCCGCACCCTTTGCGATCTGTTCGGGAGAAATGCGCAAGCCTCTAACCCGGTCTTTCAGCGCAGTCACATCTGCAAGCAGTTTCGCCGAGACCGGGGCCAGTCCATCCGTGCTCTTCTTGGCGTAGAGCCCGTATTCGATACGGTGGAAGCCTGTGAAACCCGGGTCCTCCTCACGTTTCTCAAGATAATCTGCTATGGGATCGATGGCGTTGTGGAGATCAGCGAAGCGATCGGCCATCGGCTCGATCTGCTTATAGGGAGCGCGCGCCTTCTGGTAGGACTCGCCTGCCTTCTCCAGATCGCCCGCCTTGATGGCATCGTCCAGCGCCTGCGTGGCCTTCACCAACGCGTTAGTCTGCGTCACCAGAAACACCTGAAACTCAGCCAGGGGACCGAGGTAGGAAACGAGCGCTGGCCGCGCTGCCTCCGCATCGGACTCGGCTGATGGAGTGACATGCAATGTCCCGCGTGGACTATTCAGAAGACCACACGTGATCTCGTAATCGCCTGCTTTGAGTTTTGCCTGGAGCGTCTGGCTGAATCCCGGAATGATGTTCTCCCGTTCTTCTAGCACCATGACACCGTCGAGAATTTCCCATTCAAGCGCCCGGTCCGAATTGTTGACGATCGTGAACGTCGAGCGCCCAGCGGGAACGGTAATTGTGTTCGGATCGCAGGTGCCATCCTTGATAGTAACGACGATGGCACCGCCGGCGCTGCCCTGCTTCATGCCCTTCGACGCATAGTAGAAGGCCGCTCCACCAGCAACCACCAGAAGGGCGGCCCCGACGACGGCGAACTTCATCAGTCTTTGCGATGAAGGGCGGGGCGAAGTGGAGCCGGCAGATTGCGACATGAAGGTCTTTTCCGATCAATTGGAGGGTCGCGGCGCTTGCGCAGTAGCCGCCCGCGGGGCAGCCGGGCGCAGGAACATGAATATGCTGATGGCGAGGAAGGCGACATAAGCGATCACTTCGCCAAGCGTCGGCATATCCTGATAGCCGAACATGCCGGACAACAGTGTACCTAACGGGCTGCCAACGGGGAGCACATTGCTCAGGTCGAACACAACGGTTTGAAGGCTGTTCCAGACACCCGCCTCATGGAAATGACGCAGCGTGCTCGCCAATATGCCCGCCGCGACGACCAGAATGAAAAGGCCCGTCCAGAAAAAGAACCGGCGAAGGTTCATGCGCACGCCGCCGGCATATATGCCGTAGCCAAGCACGATCGAAACCAGAATTCCGAGCACCGCGCCGATCGGAGCGTCGCTGTTGGTACTCTGCTGAAAAATCGCCAGAAGAAAGAACACTGATTCCAGACCTTCGCGAGCAACGGCAAAGAACACCATGCCAATCAGGGCCGGGGCTTGGCCGGTCGAATGCGCAAGAGCCGAGTCAATCGACGTATGCAGTTCGGATTTGATTGACCGTGCGGCTTTGCGCATCCAGAACACCATGGAGGACAGCACAACAACTGCGATCAAGCCGACAATCGCTTCGAAAAACTCCTGTGCCTTTTGCGGGAATTGTGCACTGGCCAGTTGCAGAGCGGCTCCTACGAAAAGCGAGAGCGCAACAGCCAGTAGGATTCCGACCCAGACCGCCGGCATCCATGCATCCCTTCCGGTTTGCTTGAGATAACTCGCGATAATGCCAACGATCAGAGCCGCCTCGATGCCCTCTCGCAGCATTATCAGGAATGGAACCAGCATCTAATCAATTCCCCAACGCGGTTGCTGCCACTCCGATGGGACGGTGTACAACGCCGCGCGACTCATAAACCGTCGCGAAAAACGAAGCAATAACAATATATTAGAAGAATTCTAAGATATAAGAGGAGAAAATTAGTCAATTATTTCCAGATGTTGAGTGTTTTCATCCACTAATCCACACGAGCGCGACGATGCATTTCGCCACATTGTAGCCTTATTTCGACTAGCCCTTCGCAAAGAATAGTTGACTCGCTCCACAAGAATGCCCGAAGAACAGTGTTCCTAGTGCGCCAGGCTGGAAACGCCAAGGAGCTGATCAACCGTATCCCGGTCCGCCGCCAATTGCTCCGATGAGCCGTCCCACACGACACGCCCCCGTTCAAGAATGATCACCCGTTCAGCAAAGTCGAGTGCGCTCTGGATGCGCTGCTCAACGAGAAGGATGGTCATCTCGCCGCTGGATGCAAGGCGGGTGAACGCCGCCATCAGTTCCTCGCAAATAACCGGCGCCAGCCCCTCCAGCGGTTCGTCCAATAATAACACCCTTGGCTTGCCAAGAATGGTGCGGGCCGTGGACAGCATCTGCTGCTCGCCGCCCGAGAGTTTGGCTCCGGAATTCGCTCGTCGCTCATAAAGTCGAGGGAACATCTCATAGGCTTCCGCGAGCGCGCTGTGCGGCCTACCCTTGAGCCCGACGAAAAGATTTTCCTCAACGGTGAGCGAAGGGAAGATGCTGCGGGATTGCGGCACGAAGCCAAGGCCATTCCACGCGCGTTGGGCACTCTCCATGCCGGTCAAATCAGCATCATCGAGCCTGATCGTGCCTTCATAGCGCCGCGTCTGACCTGCGAGGGTTGCAAAAAGCGTTGTCTTGCCGACGCCATTGCGGCCAAGAACGGCAATGCGCGAACCTGCCTCAGCGGTAAAGGAGACATTTTCGAGAACGCGCGTCGGTCCGTAACCAGCGCTCAAGCCTTTGATCTCAAGCCGCGCTGCTGGCATGTGCATAGCTCCCTAGATAGGCTTCGCGCACGCGCGCATCTTCCGTCACGTCGCGGGGCAACCCGTCAAATATGATCTCCCCCGCAGCCAGCACAATCACCCGCTTGGCAAAGCGGAAGACAAGATCCATGTCGTGCTCGATCATCAAAACGGCCAGATCATCAGGCAGCTGCGCCAGGGCGTTCTCAATAAGGAAGGTGTCGCTGTGCGGCACGCCGGCAGCCGGCTCATCAAGGAGAAGCACCTTGGGTCGCAGGGCCATGGCCAGGGCGATTTCAAGCAGCCGCTGCTGGCCATAGGCAATCTCACTGACTGGCATTCTTGCCAAGGCGCTAAGATTGAGCGTCTCAAGGATCGCCTGTGTCTCGCGCATTACCTCCGGCATGGTTCGATAGGAGCCAACCATCCTGCCGGATTTTCCGTCGCGTTGCAGAATGGCGAGAGCCACATGTTCCTCCGGAGTCATCTCCGCAAAGAGACGCGTCACCTGGAACGAGCGCACAAGCCCGGCCCGCACTCGTTTCATCGGATTGAATTTGGAAATGTCCTCGTCCCCCATCAGTACCCGGCCAGAATTCGGGTGCAGATGCCCGGTCACCAGATTGACGAACGTTGTCTTGCCAGCGCCATTTGGACCGATCAGCGCAATCCGGTCGCCCTTCGCCATAGAGAGCGATACATCGCGTGTGACGTCGAGCCCGCCGAAGGACTTCTTCAGCCGCTCGACTTGGAAGATCGCGCTCATTTGCTGCTCCTCCCATAGCGTTCAACGAGTGTAACGGCGGTGCCGTAGAGACCTTTAGGGGCAAACAGCACCACAGCAATCAGCAATGAGCCGACAATAGTCAGCCAGTGGAAGGGATTTGCAGCAGACACAACATCTTCGAACCACACGAAAACGATCGTGCCCACAAATGCTCCATAAAGCGAACCCGTGCCGCCAAGCACCAGCATGACCAGCGCTTCGGCAGAATTGGTGAAGCTCAAACTGTCGAGACCGACGACCTGCGTCGAGACAGCATTGAATGCTCCGCCGACTCCGGCCACAACACCGGAAATCACATACATCTTGATCAGGCTCGCCTTGACGGATGCACCCATGGCGCTGACACGGATAGGGTCTTGCCGTATGCCCCGACAGAGCATGCCAAAGGGCGAGCGTACAAGGATACGCAACAAAATAAAGATGATCACCAGCAGGAGGATGCCAAATACATAAGCCGTTCGCCCCCAGAGATCGAAGGCAAAGAGCCCGAGGATCGGGTCTGGAGCAATGCCGGAAAGGCCATCGCTGCCCCCCGTATAAGCTGAGGCCTTGTTGGCGGCTTCATGGAAAAGATGGATGACCGCGATCGACAGCACGAGTTGGGCAAGGCCATGGCCACGCAGGATGACGACGCCCGAGACAAGACCGGCGGTGGCTCCGGCGAACGCGCCAATGGCAACCATAGTGAGCGGTTCGGTGATACCGAAGGTCACTGCGGCAATCCCGGCAGCGTAAGCGCCCGTACCGAAGAGGGCGGCATGACCGAGCGTCGCGACCCCGCAATAGCCTGTAACCAGATCAAGCGACAAAACGAGAAACAGGATCGCGATGATCCGCGTCAACAGCGCCAGATTGTTGGGAAAAAGAAGATATCCCAAAATGGCAGCGGCGATGATAATCGCAACTCCTATCAAATCGCGTTGCCATAGCGGGCGAACCGGCGATGTTTTTGCGATGCGAGGTGAGACTTCGGTGGCGCTCATATCATTTCGCCCTTCCGAGCAGTCCGCGCGGGAAGACCCAGACAATGGCAATTACCGCAAGATAGAAAAAGAACTCACCGTACTCAGGCACGAGATAGCGGCCAGTCGTGTCGATTGCACCCAGCAGCAGACAGGCAATCAGGGCACCGGGAATGGAGCCAGCACCACCAACGGAAACAACGACCAGAAACGTCACCATATAGCGAAGGGCATAGTAAGGCTCGACTGGTAGCAGCTCAGCACCGATCACCCCGCCAAAAGCCGCAAGGCCAACAGCCAGCGCGAAGCTTGCGGCATATACGATCTTGGTTCTCACACCCAGCGCCGCCGCCATGGCGGTATTATCAACGGAAGCACGCAGTTTGACGCCGAAGGAGGTGCGCTCGATCAAGTACCAGAGACCAAGTGCCACGGCGATACCGCAACCGACGGCAAAGATCTTGTGCGCGGCGATGGACCGGAACCCGAGATTGACGGGACCTTGCAGTTCAGCGGGGAGGGGGATCGTCTTGAGAGTCGGCCCAAAGACATAATTGGCAATTCCGATGACACAGAAGGTGATGCCGATCGTCATGAGCACTTGTGTGAGTTCGGGTGCGCCATAAATGCGCCGGTAGAGAAACCGTTCCAGCGGAATGGCGATGATAATCGTTCCGACGATGGCGAGGATCACCGCGAAACCATAGGCAAGACCGAGATCGCGCGCTGCGTAAGAGGCTATATAACCACCGATCATGGCAAAGGCGCCGTGGGCAAGATTGACGACCCGCATCAGGCCCATGGTGACGGAAAGGCCAATGGAAATAACAAACAAGACCATCCCATAGGCGAGCGCGTCGACCGCTATGCTGAAGAAAACCTGCATCAAATCATCCCGGTTGGTGCTCCGGAACGACAATGCGCTCCAGAGCAACTTTTCGCAGCAGACCTTGGCTTATTTCGCCGCGGCCAGACCCGGATCCGGCTGCTTTTCGAAGGTCTTGATTTCCTTGTTGTAGTAAGTGCCGTCGTCACGCTTGGCGACCTCGCGCAGATAGATATTCTGCGTGATATGGCGTGTTTCAGGGTCGATCGACACGGGGCCGCGCGGGCTTTCCCAGGAAAGCCCCTTCACGGCGTCGACGGCCTTCTGCGCGTCTTGTTTACCGCCAGTCGCCTCAATCATCTTGTAGATGACATGCATGCCATCATAGGCGCCAACCGACGGAAAGGAGAGTTCGGCAGGGTTACCTATTGCCTTTTCGGCGGCAGCGACGAAGGCTTTGTTCTCGGGCGAGTCGTGCGCGATGGAATAATGGAACGTGGTCAGAATTCCGATCGCCGAATCGCCTATCGCCGGCAGGTCGGATTCCTGCGTCAGATCGCCGGGTGCCAGAAACTGTATCCCCGCATCCTTCAGGCCATTCTCGTTGTAGGCCTTGACGAATCCCAGGGTCGTCGGACCCGATGGCAGGAAGGCAAACACCGCCTGCGCGCCAGAGTTGCGCACGCGCTGCATGACCGGGCTGAAATCATTGGTTGAAAGTGGCATGCGGATGGATTCGACGACCGCACCGCCCTCTTTCTCGAAAGTGGATTTGAAAGCGTTTTCCGCATCGACGCCCGGACCATAGTCGCTGACAACGGTAATCGCCTTCTCGACACCGCGTTCACGGGCGATTTTCGCCATGGGCGCCGAAGTCTGCCAGGTGGTGAAGGACGTGCGCGCGACGTAAGGGCTCTTGGTGACGATCGCCGAGGTTGCGGCATTCATCACGACCAGCGGCACATTGGCCTGCTGCAGCAATGGTGTGACTGCCATGGCATCGGGCGTGAAATAGAAGCCTGCCAGATATTGCACGCCTTCCTTGACCACCAACTCCTGCGCCAACGCTTTTGACTGGGCCGGATCCGCCTGTGGTACGTCACGGTAGAGTATTTCGATCGTGTCTTCGCCGATCTTGTCTCCATGGGTGGCAATATAGGCGTCAATCCCAGCTTTGAAGTTCTTGCCTTGAATCGCAAACGGGCCAGAAAAGGGACCTACCACACCAATCTTGATCACTTCCGCATAAGCGGCACCGCTCATCAGAACGGCTGCGGCTGCAGCCAGAATAAGCTTTTTCATCGTTCCTCCCTTGATCCCTTCAGGCTTGGCCAGATCGTCTCCTCATCGGACCAGAATGGGTATTATGCTTAGTTTCTCATACCGGTTGGTAATGTAAAATGAAAATCATGCGTCATTGCATAATCCACAAGTTATGTTTTCGTCGTGACACCAAGACCAAATTCCTTGATGGAATCGAGCAGCTTCAAAGCCGTGCGCACCGCGGTTACTGTTGCGGTCACCATGCTCGGCAATATCATCCATTCCAATGTCCAGGCCGCACCTGAGCGTTCCTGCTCATGAATCAAGGCATGGTGCATGCCCGAAATCTGTGTGGCGTTGAAACGGGCAAGCGAGACGAGAAGCTCCGCGAGTACCGGGTTCTGCTTGTGCGGCATCGCCGATGATTGTCCACCGCCACTGAGCGAAATCTCGTCGGCACCTTGTGCAAGTATTGCGATATCTTGACCAATCTTGCCCAAGGAACCCGATATTTGGGACAAAAAACCTGCAAACTCAATCATGATATCGCGTTGATTTTGCCATTGCGGCACGTCTTGGAGGCCCAGAAGCGCGGCTAGTCTCTTACGGACGGCCGGTCCCTTATCCCCAAGCTTATCCAACGTTCCTGCCGCCCCACCAAATTGCATGACCGGGAAGTTATGTTTGAGCGCATTGAGGCCTTGATGATGCCGAAACAGTGGTCCGCGCCAAGCTTCGATGCGGTCGTGCACGGTAATCATAATCGCTGCCTGCATGCGGGTGTGGCCCATCAAACCATTCTTCCCGAATGCCTTATCCAGATGGTCGAGCTTGCCCAAGATATCCGACAATCCCGTATCGAGGCGCCGGAGAACTGGCTTGAGGCGTATCATCAGGCTTGTGTCGATGACGTCCTGGCTAGTTGCACCGACGTGCAGCGACGCGCGATGGCCCGGTGGAATAGTCTCACGCAATTGGCGGATAAGTTCCGGAACCACCACACCATCCTGCGCGACCGCCACCTTCAACGCTGCGATATCAGGCGAAAATGTTCCACATGCCATTTTTATGGTATCAGCAGCCGCTTTTTCTATAATGTTTTCAGCAGCTTCTGCCTCCGCCAAGGCGGACTCGAACGACAACATCGCGGCGATATCGTTCTCAACCGAGAACCATTGCGTGACCTCTTCATCCCCAATCAGGCCAGACAAAAACGGATGATCAAACGGAGAAACGCTCATCGTTCACACATCGAAGAAGATGGTTTCCTTGTCGCCCTGCAAATGAATATCAAAGAGATAGGTCGATCCTTCACGCGTCGCGATGAGCGTCGGAACACGGCTCTTGTGCTCGATGCGCATCAGTATCGGATCCTTATCATTGGCTGCTTTCTCATCATCGAAGTAAATCCGCGTCTGCAGTCCGATATTGATGCCGCGAGCCACAATCCAGACTGTGATGTGCGGCGCCATCAGGCGACCATCCTTGAATGGAACCTGGCCCGGCTTGATTGTTTCAAAGACAAACTCACCGGTTTCCATATCTGTCGGGCAGCGTCCCCACCCGGTAAAATTCGGATCCACCATGCCGCGCAGCTCCGATGGGCTATTATAAAACCCGTTGCTGTCGGCCTGCCATATTTCGAGCAACGCATCGCGTAAGGGTGTTCCGGTTCCGTCAAAGACACGCCCGCGAATGGTAATCCGTTCACCCAGCGTCTTGTCGTTGGTCATGGCAACGCCAAGATCGGCCTTGTAAACCCCGGTAATACCACAGAAATTCGGCGTGCAACCGATATGAACGTAAGGGCCCGCTGTCTGTGATGGCGTCTCTTTCAGGAATTCCAACTTCTGGACCATCAGTTGCCCTCCATGCGGTTCTCGAACATGGTCGAGCGGCGACCACGCAAGACGATATCGAACTTATAGGCGCGGGCATCCATGGGGATCGTGTTGTTCATATCCAGCACGGCGACGAGTTGCTCGATGGCAACCTTGTCCGGAATCGATCTGACAATAGGGCAATTCCAGATCATCGGATCGCCCTCGAAATACATCTGGGTGATCAGGCGCTGCGCGAAACCATGCCCAAAGACCGAAAAATGAATATGGGCCGGACGCCAGTCATTCACGCCGTTCGGCCAGGGATAAGCGCCCGGCTTGATGGTGCGAAAGCGGTAATAACCGTCCTCGTCGGTGATCGTACGCCCGCATCCTCCGAAATTCGGATCAAGAGCCGCGATGTATCCCTCCCGCTTGTGGCGATAGCGCCCGCCTGCATTGGCCTGCCAGAACTCGAGCAACGCGCCGGCGACCCCTTTGCCGCGCTCGTCGATCACGCGCCCATGCACGATGATCCTCTGACCGATGGCGCTTTCGCCGGACTTGGCGAAATTGTGGATGAGATCGTTGTCGAGCTCTCCAAGCACGGCGTGCCCGAACACCGGACCGCTGATCTCCGACAACGTATTGTCAAATGACAATAAGGCTCGCCGTGGCGATCGCACGACACTTGTCTTGTAATCCGGCGTGTAGGCCGGTGGATGCCACTGCCTGTCGCGTTGAAAGAATGCACCGGTTTCCGGTTTCTTGTTAGACATCACCGCCTCCCGTCACGCTGCCTGTCCGGCTTCCAGTTCCTTATAAACCTGCTTGGCCAGCTTGATCGCGTGATTTGCCGCCGGAACGCCTGCATAAATGGCAACGTGCAGCAGCGCTTCGCAAATGTCGTCCTTCGTTGCACCGGTGTTGGCTGTAGCACGGATATGCATGATCAACTCTTCATCCTGTCCCAACGCTGCCAGCAAGGCGATTGTCACGATCGATCGCTCCCGCTTGGTCCAGCCTGGTCGCGACCACACATGGCCCCAAGCGGCTTCTGTAATGAGTTCTTGAAATGGCCTGTCGAAATCTGTCTTGTTGGATTCTGCATTATCGACATGCGTATCGCCCAATACGATCCTGCGCGTTTCCATACCTTGTGCATAGCGGCGAGAGGGAACAGCCGCACCCGTCATAATTTTCCTCCAAGCTCGAATTCATCGATGAAAGCCCGCATCACGGCGGTAAGCGCTTCTGGTTGTTCGACACATGGAATATGCGCCGCATCCTTGATCACCTCGTAGCGCGAACGAGGAATGAGCTTGGCGAGTTCTAGTACAAGACCCGGTGACGTCGAACCATCCTGGTCGCCAACAATGCAGATCGTCGGAGCTGCGATACGTCGGGCAGCCTCTGTAAAATCGGCATCGCGCAGCGCCGCACAGGTGCCAGTGTACCCATCGACCGGCTGGCGAACGAGCATATTGCGGTAACCGGCGAGTTCCTCGCGGCGTTGCGCATGGAAGGCGGGTGTGAACCAGACGTTGAAAATGCCCTCGGCAATGGATTGGATTCCGTCTTTGTTGACGGCCGCGATGCGCGCGTTCCATGAATCGGGCGTACCGATCTTGTGCGCCGTATCGCAAAGGATGAGCGCACGCACTAGATCCGGACGCGTTGCGTAGAGACCCTGAGCTACCATGCCGCCGACGGACAGGCCGCAAATGATGGCGTTCTTGACCTCAAGATAGTCGAGAAGTCCGGCAAGGTCGCCTACGTGATGGTTCATGGAATAGGGCGGAGTTCCAATATCTGAAAGACCATGCCCGCGCATATCATAGGTAACTATGGCGAAATCGCCAATGAGACGAAGGATAACATCGCGCCAGATGCGAAAATCGGTGCCAAGCGAGTTGGCAAAGACCAGGACGGGTTTGCCTTCGGGCGCACCGATCAACTGATAGTGCAGCGTAACGCCATTGATAGAAGCGAATTGCACAGAAATCCTCCCAATCTGCTTATGGTCACAATGGATTATGCATTTGGTTCAGTAAAATGATATTCTATCATATTCCCTTAACCCATGGGTTATGAAAAGCGATGATCGACAGCCGTATCAAATTCCGCCACCTTCAAACCTTCCTGGAAGTCGCCCGTCAGAAAAGCGTGATGAAGGCCGCTTCCATCCTTCATATCAGCCAACCAGCGGTGACGAAAACCATTCGTGAAATGGAAGAGGCGCTTGGTGTCGCCGTGTTCGAAAGGGACGGGCGTGGCATAAGGATCACGCGCTATGGCGAAGTGTTTTTGCGCTATGCCGGCGCGGCCATTACGGCATTGCGTCAAGGTATCGATTCCGTCACCAACGAGCAGTCGGGGGAGGGCATACCGATCCGTATCGGTGCCCTGCCCACGGTTTCGACCCGCATCATGCCGCAGGCAATCAGCCTGTTTCTTCAGGAAAAGACACAGTGCCGGCTGAAAATTGTGACGGGTGAGAATGCCGTCCTTCTCGAACAGCTGCGCCTCGGCGATCTCGATCTGGTGGTCGGGCGCCTTGCCGCACCCGAGAAAATGACCGGATTTTCCTTCGAGCACCTCTATTCCGAACAGGTGGTTTTTGCCGTCAACGCCCGCCATCCTCTCCTGCAAGCCAACGGTGATATTTTTGCACGTCTTGCAGAATTCCCCGTATTGATGCCAACGCGTGCATCGATCATCCGCCCCTTCGTCGACCGGTTTCTGATTACTAATGGTGTCGCCAAGTTGCCCCAGCAGATTGAAACTGTCTCTGACGCCTTTGGCCGCGCCTTCGTGCGTTTGAAAAACGCCGTTTGGATCATTTCCGCTGGCGTCGTTGCGAATGATATCGAGGACGGCACGCTCACACTGCTTCCAATCGATACGACGGAAACCAAAGGGCCGGTCGGCCTGACAATGCGTGCCGATGTGACACCGTCATTGCCACTGATGATCCTGATGCAGACGATCCGGGAGACAGCGAACACGGTCCGCGCGAGTTGAGCTCCAATTCAGAATGGTAGTCCAACGTAGTTTTCAGCGAGTGCTGTCGAGGCGGCGCGGGAATGGACAAGGTAATCCAGCTCTGCCTCCTGTATCTTCTGTCCAAATTCGCCCGTATCGGGAAAGCGGTGCATCATCATTGTCATCGACCAGGAGAACCGTACGGCCTTCCAAACGCGGAGCAGTGCGCGCTGCGAATAGGCATCAAGCCCTGCCATCGATAGATCGGCATAATAATCGCGCAAGCCTTCGAACAGATAATGCACATCGCTCGCAGCTAGATTGAGTCCTTTGGCGCCCGTTGGCGGAACGATATGGGCTGCGTCTCCCGCCAAGAACAAGCGGCCAAAGCGCATCGGTTCAGCGACAAAGGAGCGGAGTGGAGCTATCGACTTCTCGAACGAGGGTCCCGTCGTCACTGCTTCTGCATCTTCCTTCGGCAATCTGCGGCGCAATTCATCCCAGAAACGTTCGTCGGACCAGGCATCAACTTTGTCATCCAAAGAACATTGCACATAATAACGGCTCCGCGTCATTGACCGCATGGAGCAGAGCGCAAATCCGCGTGGATGATTGGCGTAAATCAGTTCATGAGATACGGGCGGCACTTCCGCCAGCACCCCCAGCCAGCCAAAGGGATATGCGCGCTCGAATGTATGGATAGCGTTCTCGGGCACCGACCGTCGGCTGACGCCATGAAATCCGTCGCATCCAGTAATAAAGTCACAGCTGATGCGGTGGGTCTTGCCACCGATTTCATAAGTCACAAACGGCTTAGCTGAATCGAAGTCGTGGATGGCAACACTATCCGCTTCATAAACCGTCTTGGCACCATCATCTTCGCGCCTTCCGATGAGATCGCGTGTGACTTCTGTCTGCCCGTAAACGGTCACCCGTTTGCCGCCGGTCAAATCAAACAGGTTGATCCGGTGATTGCGGCCATCGAAAGCCAGTGAAAAGCCGTCATGTGGCAACGCCTCCGCGTGCAATCGACCGCTCGCATTGGCCTGATCAAGCAGACGAACGGTACCCTCCTCCAAAACCCCTGCGCGTACCCGGCCAAGAATATGGCCCTTACTGGCACGGTCGAGGATGACATTGTCGATACCGGCTTTGGTCAGAAGTTGCCCCAGAAGCAGCCCAGCGGGTCCTGATCCAATAATTGCAACCTGAGTGCGCATCGTGCCTCCCATCACGGAATTTTCTCCCAAGACTATGCCGGAGCACGGCAGCTGCAATGGACTTTCCGGTCAAATAATAGGACAATTCGAACATTCGCGTCAGGAGATACACATGCGGGGCACCGCTCCAACCTACGATCTTTATGGAGAGAATCATGCGCAGCGCCCCGATTTCTGGCTTCATTGGGAGACTATCGCTTCGCGCAGCCAGCTACACAACTGGGAAATCAAAATTCATAAACACGATGCATTCTTTCAGATTCTGTACCTTCGGGGCGGGACGGGAGATGCCGTTTTCAATGGTGAAGTTCTTCCGATCCTGCCACCGGTCATGATCGCAGTACCACCCAAGTACGAGCATGGGTTCAGATTCTCAAAAGATATGGACGGGATGGTCATCACCATGGTCGCCTCGCGGTTCGGTGCGTTGGGACGCGCCTTCCTTGATGCAGAAATGGCGCAATGGTTCTCACGGCCGCGTCTGATTGCACTCGACCTAAACGACGGCGATCAAGGCTTTCTCGCTCAGACCCTTGAAAGGTTGTGTCAGGAGTTGCTGCACAGCGATGCATTTCACAGCGATCTGGTCGAAGCCTATTTGAGGACTGCGATCCTGATTGCAGCCCGCCTTACTGCACCCGATCAATCGGCGATAAATGATAGCGTGCCGGAAAATCCGCGAATGAAGGCGTTGCAAACGCTCGTGAACCGCCACTTCCGCGATCATCATCCGGCGGAATTTTACGCCAGTCACCTTGGCGTATCAACGACACATCTCAACCGGATAGTCAAAGCGACAACTGGACAGAGTACCAATGATCTGATCGCTAGTCGGCTCATTGATCAGGCCAAGCGCGACTTGGTATTCACCTCGGCCAATATCAAGCAGATCGCCTATGATCTTGGTTTCAACGATCCAGCCTATTTTTCACGCTTCTTTACAAAGGAAACAGGATCGACCCCGCGGCAATATCGTGCCGAGCAACACGAGAAACTGGCCGAGTAGTTCTAGACCAAAAGACTGGTGATCGTATCGCGTGTCGATTGCATCACTGGCAGGTAGCGTTCGATCATTTCATCAATGGAAACCCGCGCGGCCTGGGCGCCGACATTGATTGCGGCAACGGTCACGCCGCGCATGTTGCGGACGGGAACAGCAATAGAGCAGAGCCCGATTTCCAGTTCCTGGTCGATAGCTGCGTATCCCTGTTCGCGCACACGCTGCAGTTCGTGCATCAAGTCAGCGAGTGAGGTTTTCGTTCGCGGCGTATTCGCCTTCAGGTTGCTGGTTTCGAGGATGCGTCTGGCCTCGTCTTCAGCCATCGAAGCGAGCAATACCCGCCCCATGGAGGAACAATAGGTTGGAAGCCGGCTTCCCGGATTAAGGTTGATCGACATGACACGCTTGTGCGAGGCGCGGGCGATATAGACGATTTCATTGCCATCAAGCACCGAGGCCGAAGCGCTTTCGCCGGTTCTTTCGGAGAGCTGATCGAGGAAAGGCTGCATCAGGCGGGGGAGGGGCGTCGATGACAGATAGGAGTGACCAAGGCGGAGGATGCGCGGGGATAGCGTGAAGAATTTGCCATCATACTCCGCATAGCCAAGCTCGGCCAACGTCAGAAGACAGCGCCGAGCCGTTGCGCGTTCCAGGCCGGTCATTCTGGAAATATCCGTTATGGAAAGGCGTGAATTCGCAGCATCGAATGCTTCGATGACCGCCAGACCTTTGGCAAGGCTGCTGACGAAATCCGTTTCGCGCATGGGAGGCCCTTCCTGGATTTTTGCACAGTTTGTGCGATATGCGAACAAAAGTCAAATAACGCACAAAATGAATTGACGCCCGAACCGTTGCAGGACTACGCCATTTGGCAAGTAAGCATCAGGGAGACAGACGTGGCACACATTTGTACGCTTTCCGAAGCGATCGAAGAAAATGTCAGGGATGGCGATACGCTCGCTATGGAAGGGTTCACCCATCTGATCCCTTATGCAGCCAGTCACGAAATAATCAGACAGGGACGCAAAGAGCTTTTCCTCATCCGCATGACGCCGGATCTCATTTATGATCAGTTGATCGGTGTCGGCGCGGCGCGCGGCATGAAATTTTCCTGGGGCGGGAATCCGGGTGTTGGCTCGCTGCACCGGTTCCGCGATGCGGTCGAAAACCAGTGGCCCCGTCCGCTTGAAGTCGAAGAACATTCCCACGCGGCCATGGCCAACGCCTATGAAGCCGGAGCTGCAAACCTGCCTTTTGCCATGCTGCGCGGCTATATCGGCGCGGATCTTGTCAAGGTGAACCCGAACATCAAGTCCATTTCCTGCCCGTTCACCGGAGAAGTGTTGGCGGCGGTGCCATCGATCCGCCCCGATATTTCGATCATCCATGCGCAGCGAGCCGACCGGAAGGGCAATGTGCTGATCGAGGGTATCGCTGGTGTGCAAAAGGAAGCTGTACTCGCTGCGAAGCGCTCAATCATCACCGTTGAAGAAATCGTGGACAAGCTTAATCCGCCATCGCCGAACGCTGTTGTCCTGCCGACATGGGCGATTACATCAGTCGTTCATGTGCCAGGCGGCGCATTCCCGTCCTATGCCCACGGCTACTATTCCCGTTCAAATGCCTTCTACATCGCCTGGGACAAGATTGCCCGCGACCGCGATAGTTTTACTGCGTGGATCAAGGAAAACGTTCTCTCGGGCAAGCCCGAAGATTTCGCTCGGCACGTCACCCGACGTTCCGCGAACGCAGCATAGGGAGCATCGTCATGTCGATCGAATTTACACCAACAGAGATGATGACAATCGCTGCGGCACGTGCACTGACCAATGACGACGTGTGCTTCGTCGGCATCGGTGCACCTTCGGCTGCCTGCAATGTTGCGCGGCTCACTCATGCACCGGACATCACATTGATCTATGAAAGCGGGACTATCGGAACCAAGCCGGATGTCCTGCCGCTTTCGATCGGCGATGGCGAATTATGCGACACGGCTTTATGCACTGTGTCCGTGCCGGAGATGTTTCGCTATTGGCTGCAAGGCGGGCGCATCACCACCGGCTTTCTCGGAGGAGCCCAGATCGACCGCTTCGCCAATCTGAACACGACCGTCGTCGGAAATTATGACAAGCCCAAGGTTCGTCTGCCGGGCGGCGGCGGCGCTCCGGAAATTGCCAGCAATTGCGGCCAGATCTATATTACCATGGCACTCAACAAGCGCGGTTTCGTCGATCACCTGGACTTCATCACGTCGATGGGTCACGGCGAGGGAGGCGATCATCGGGCAAGACTTGGCATGAAAACTAAGGGGCCAACCCGTGTCATTACCGACATGTGCATGTTCGAACCTGACCCCGTGACGAAAGAATTGACGGTTGTCTCGATCCACAGGGGTGTGACGCGAGCGATGATCGAAGACAATTGCGGCTGGCCGGTTCGTTTTGCGACGGAGCCGGTGGAAACGCCAATCCCCACCGAAACAGAAATCTCGGTTCTGCGGGATATCAACGCCAGAACCAAAAAAGCGCATGAGGCAGCCTGATGTCTGACGTTTACATTTGCGATTATATCCGGACGCCGATCGGTCGCTTTGGCGGGGCGCTATCAACTGTACGCGCCGATGATCTCGGCGGAATTCCGCTCAAGGCGCTGATGGAGCGCAACAGGGACATGGATTGGGAAGCTGTTGACGAGGTCATTTATGGTTGTGCCAACCAGGCAGGCGAAGACAATCGCAATGTCGCTCGCATGTCGTTGTTGCTGGCGGGGCTCCCTGTCACCGTTCCCGGGACAACGATGAACCGGCTGTGCGGTTCCGGCATGGACGCCATCATAACCGCCGCGCGCGCGATCAAGACCGGGGAAATCGAACTCGCGATCGCCGGGGGCGTCGAATCCATGTCGCGCGCGCCCTTTGTCATGCCAAAGGCGGAGAGTGCATTTTCGCGTCATGCCGAGATCCATGACACGACGATCGGCTGGCGCTTCATCAATCCGCTGATGCAACAGCAATATGGTGTCGATTCGATGCCTGAGACCGGCGAGAATGTTGCAGAGGACTACAACGTATCACGCGTCGATCAGGACGCTTTTGCGGTACGTTCCCAACAAAAGGCTGGAGTTGCAATGGCAAATGGCCGTCTTGCACGCGAGATCACCCCGGTCAACATTCCGCAGCGCAAGGGCGATCCGCTCATCGTCGATCGCGACGAGCATCCGCGTCCGCAGACGACGATCGAGCAACTGGCCAAGCTGCCAACGCCTTTCCGGAAGGGAGGTTCGGTAACGGCGGGCAATGCGTCCGGCGTCAATGACGGTGCTGCAGCCCTGATCATCGCTTCCGAAGCCGCGGCACAGAGATTTGGACTGACGCCCATTGCCCGCATTCTCGGTGGAACAACGGCTGGTGTCCCGCCGCGCATCATGGGCATTGGTCCTATCGCGGCAACTGAAAAACTGTGCGCACGCCTCGGCCTCACTCCGCAGGATTTCGACATCGTCGAACTTAATGAGGCATTCGCGTCGCAAGCCCTAGCAACTCTGCGAGCGCTAGGCATTGCCGACGATGCGGAATTCGTTAACCCGAATGGCGGCGCGATCGCACTTGGCCATCCGCTCGGCATGACCGGCGCTCGCATTACTGGCACCGCCGCACTTGAACTTAATCTACGTGATGCGAAGCGGGCGCTTGCTACCATGTGCATTGGCGTGGGGCAGGGCATTGCCATTGCGCTGGAAAGGCTGTGAGGCCGTCTTGACACTGTAATCGCATTCGGCAAAAGTGAAACCGGTTTCACTTTCTGTTGGATTGCCGTTTGACGTTTGATGTGACGATATTGGCGCCGCATGTGCCATTCCTTCTGAAGGGAGCTCTGCTTACAGCCGAGGCCTGTGCTCTGGCGCTGGTCGGCAGCCTAGTCATTGGATTGATCGTCGCAGCCCTAAGAACATCCTCATCGGTAATTCTCTCGCGTGCTGCCTTCGTCTATGTCGATCTGTTCCGCAACATTCCATTCATCGTTCAGCTCTTCTTCTTTTTCTACGGATTGCCGGAAGTTGGTATTTATATCGATGCGTTCACGACAGGCGTTATCGCCCTGTCGATTGCGGGCGGTGCCTTCAGCTCGGATGTCATCCGGTCCGGCATTCTGGCAATCGACACAGGGATTCTTGAAGCAGCCGAAGTGAGCGGCTTGTCGAGGCCTGTCGTATTCCGCAAAATCGTCATGCCGATTGCTTTGCGGACATCCATTCGGCCGCTCGGATCGGTTTTTATCAATCTGGTGCTGACATCGTCGATCCTTTCGACAATAACCCTCAATGAACTGACGGGCTCTGCAAAGATCGTTGCATCGGATACCTTCCGGCCATTTGAAGTCTATGCAGTGCTGCTGATCGCCTATGCAAGCTTGACCTATCTGGTTTCGCTCGCGATCGAGGCATTGCATCGCCACCTCAACCGCGACCGTATGTCGGAAGTAGCCTGATGCGGTACACCAGTTTCACCTCATACGACTTCATCTTGCTCGCACAGGGCCTTGGCGTTTCTCTCACTTTGTTCCTCGCTACAACTCTGATCGGGCTGCTCGTCGGCACGATCTGGGCGATTGTTCGATTCTATCGCGTGCCGGTACTCACTCAATTCATCACATTCTTCGCCGAGCTCCTGAAGAATTCGCCCGTTCTTGTGCAGCTTTTCCTCGTTTTCTTCGGGCTTCCTGCCTTTGCAAAAATCAACGTGACGCCGGTTGAGGCCGCCGTGATTACGCTCTCGGGCAATACCGCCGCGTTCGTCTACGTCATCGCCGTTTCAGCTATCGAGTCGATCGGCCGTGACCAGATTGAGTCAGCGCGCGTATTTGGATTGTCGCGCTGGCAGGTGCTCCGCCACGTGATCGCACCGCAGGCCCTGGCTTTTGCAGTGGGACCATTGACCGGCTTGCTCGTCAACCAGCTTCAGGTCACGTCGCTGATATCGGTAATTGGCGTGGTGGACCTGACCAAGATTGGCAACATTCTGAATCTTAGAACGCTCAAGCCTTTCATCGTCTGGACCATTGTCGGTGGGCTTTATTACATCACGGCAAAACTTGTCGCCTTCGGTGGCGCAAGACTGGAACAGCGGCTGCGTGCCCACACTACATGGAAAGGTCTGTGACATGATCAGCGCCCGGGGCGTACGCAAATCCTTTGGCTCAGCGACGGTGCTTGATGGCATCGACCTTGACGTTCATAGCGGTGAGGTCGTCTCGATCCTCGGTTCCAGCGGCTCCGGAAAATCCACACTCGTCCGTTGTATGAATGGCCTGGAAAAGCTCGACGGCGGGCGCATCACCATCGATGATTTTGATGTGTCGCGTCCGAAAGAGCTGGTTGAAGCGCGCAAACGTTCAGCAACCGTGTTTCAGCTTTTCAATCTGTATCCGCACATGACGGCGGTGCAGAATATAACGTTGGCACCGATACAGGTTTTGAAACAGTCGCGCGCGCAGGCAGAAGCGGAAGCGCGCGCCTTGCTAGACTCAGTCGGACTCGGCGCAAGAGCCGATGCCTATCCGGCACAGCTCTCCGGCGGACAGCGGCAACGCGTAGGAATTTGCCGGGCGTTGGCGATGAAGCCGCGCTATCTGCTTCTCGACGAAATCACCAGCGCTCTCGATCCAGAAATGACCGCCGAAGTGCTCAATATTCTCGCGCGTTTGGCGAAGACCGGAACAACAATGGTTTTCGTAACGCATGAGATCGAGTTTGCGCGAACAATATCCTCGCGCATCGTTTTCCTCGACAAAGGTCAACTCGTTGTGGACCTGCCTACGAGCGAATTTTTTGCAACCGATGGCGGTATGGCAAAGCCGCGCATCGCCCAGTTCCTCTCCAAGATGCGCAAAGACTGATCATGATCCTGCTGGCAAACTCCGAAGCCTGGCCTGGCTTCGACAAAACCGTCGAACTCCTCAAGCTCAATGCTTGTGGCATTGACGCCATGATTGCGGGCATCAGCGAGGTCGAACGCGAGATCAAAGTGCGCAGCGTCGGCTATGGCGGCTGGCCGAACATGCTCGGCAAAATGGAATTGGATGCGGGCGTCATGGACGGCACGACACGTGAGGTCGGGTCGGTCGGTGCCGTTCCCGATACGCTCCCCGTTGCAGCCCTGGCGCATGAAGTCATGAAGCGTTTGCCTCATGTGATGCTCACTGGCGAAGGCGCTCGGCGATTTGCAACTGAGATCGGTTTTCCTGTTGATGAAGTATTGTGCGAAGACAGCAAGCGAGTCTGGTGGGAGCGGTTAGAGAGAGAGCTTTCGACGGACGAACGCAAAGCGTTCCCCGATATTGCGCTCGCACCGCTGAGCCGAACCATTACCGATCCAGAGCGTGTTCGCGACACCACCGTTTTCCTGGCGCAGGATTTTGCCAAGGGGATTCATGCGGTAACCTCCACCTCCGGTTGGGCCTGGAAATATCCGGGCAGGCTTGGAGATTCACCCATTCCCGGTGCCGGTTTTTATGCGGACAGCCGCTACGGCGCCGCCGCCTGTACGCATACGGGTGAAATGACCATGCGGTGCGGCACAGCGCGCAGCATCGTCCTCGCCTTGCGCCTTGGCTATTCTCTCCGGGAAGCCGTCGACATGGCTATGGAAGATCTCGCTCAGTTGAAAACTGGTTTCCTTGCCGGCGTTGTCATCCATGCAATTGACGCCTGGGGGAATCATGATGTTGCAAGTTTCCAATGCCCCCAAGAGATCAAGTATTGGTTTTGGGAGCCGAAGATGGCCAATCCGGAAAAACGGATAGCCAGGAAATACGATCTACAGCACACAACATAAGGGGAAGTTCATGAAAACCATGATTGCAAAATTGACAGCGTTTGCGTTGACGGCCGCTCTGGCATTTGCCGGCACCGCTCACGCCGGAAAGATCGAAGAAATCCGCGAGCGTGGCACAGTCCGCATCGGGGTCTCACTCGGCGGCGAACCGATCGGCTTCCGTGACGACAAGAATAACCCAGTTGGGTACGACGTCGATGTCGCGACGCAGCTGGCTGCAAAGCTAGGCGTGCCCGTCGAGTTTACCGATGTGTCGGGTGATGCCCGCATTTCCATGCTCGTTTCCGGCCAGCTCGATATCGTCGTCGCCAACACCTCGGCAACACTTGAGCGCGCCAAGACAGTGGATTTTTCCATACCTTATAATCGGGCTGGCTTGCGGGTCATCGTACAAAAGGACGCCGGTATCGCATCGCTCAAAGATCTCTCGGGAAAGAAAGTCGTTGTCGGACGCGGGACAACGGGCGAAACCTTCATAAAGAAGAGCGTTCCGGACGCTGAGCTGGTCTATACCGACACATTCTCGCCGGACGGTGTGCTGCTCCTTCAACAGAAACGAGCCGATGCAGCAATCGAGGATTCCTCGCTGCTCGATTATCTTGCAACCAAGAACGAAAATCTCGTAACTCTTGAGGGACTCTACTCGAACGATCCCATTGGCATCGCTGTCGCCAAGGGTGATCCCGAATTCGTTCGCTGGCTCGACATGTTCGTCTCGGATTATATCCAGTCCGGTGCCTATGACACCAACTACAAGAAGTGGTGGGGTGAAAAGGCTAATCCGCCTGCGCTCACACCCCTCTGGTAATCGAGCGGAATGGCCGGGGTTTGCCCCGGCCATTTGCACTCAGGAACTTGAGCGCAATACAAAGTAAGTCGGAACCTGGACCAACATTCCGCCCGATTGGAAAAGTTCCGGTGTCGTCAGGAACCGCAATATCTCACTGATATAGAGGGTCTTATCATAGCCGATCGATGATATCGGATAGGCTTCATATTCGGCCAAGGTGACATCGTCGAAGCCGTAAAGTCGAAATTCCGCCGGTCTGTTTTCTGGAAACACGCTCCTGTGCACATCGAGCACGCCCATGGCCATTGCATCCGATGTGCAAAAGACAGCATCCGATTTTTGCCATTCCGGAGATGCGGCAACACGGCGGCCGCTTTGATAGGAATAATCGCCTCGCATTTCCGCTATCAATGAAATTGCATTGCGTTGCATCTCTGACTTGTAATGACCGATGCGTGCCTGCTCGACGGGAGACGCGGCCCGGCCCGTTATGAGCGTAGCCGTTCGTACGCCCTTCCTGGCTGCGTCGGAAACCGCTTCAGCAATGCCGGTCAGTTCATCCGGAATGATGGCTGGTGCGCCGCCATCCCGCATACCGTTGAGCATCAGCACGCTGTCGTTGCGGAACATTTTGCGTACCGTTGCGGCGTTGGCGAAATCCGAAAAAACGAGAGCCGCATCGACATGATAGGCAATGCCGCTGCGCAGGAATTCTTCAATACGTTCTGAAGACCCCACCCGCACGAAAATCACTTGCTTGCCAATCGACTGGATTTCGCTGATCAGGAGATCGAAAAGATCGAGATCGGAAAGATCATGGATGTGGTTGACGACAACTGCCACGAGATTGACGGTCTTTGTGGTGAGGCTGCGCGCCAGAAGGTTAGGCTTGTAACCGAGCTCCTGTGCCGCTTGCAGTACCCGCTCACGCTTATCGGCAGAAACAGGTCTAGGCTCGCTTGACAGTGCACGCGATGCAATCGCGCGAGAAACACCGGCGAGTTCGGCAACGTCTGCAATTGTCGGCTGCCCGAGGCGTTTGCGAGATTCAATCATGGGCATCCTTTACACCAGGTCGGCGTTCCCATGTTTGCTCAAGCCAGGCACAAGCGAAAAGGAAGCGAACCAGCCCATGCTTACCCGCTTCGTCACTCAAGGTTCAATGATAAAGTATGGGCGCCCTTGATAGGCGCCCAATTGTACGAATGCTATCCAGGCTTGGCCATGTGCATCTGGCGCGCTTCCTGGGCGTTCAGGCGTGCAAGCGTCGTGCTCGCCCATTCCCAATCTGGTGCTAGCTCCGTGCTTCTGAGCGCGGCTTCGATCGCCTTTGCACGCTGTCCGTGGATCTCGTGAAGTTGAGATCGCAGGATGTAAACTTCCGCCCGCTGCCGTGCATGGAATAGTGTCTCCAGAAGCCTGTCCGTCGCGACCAGTCCCTGCTCAGGATCGGTCTTGCTGCGCACGCGGAGATTGGCGAGCTTGAGAAGCGGCCATGTCCAATCAGGCTTGGCATCGGCCGCCTGCACGAAGGCTTCGGCGGCATCTTCCGTATTGTCCAATGCCTCGTGACAACGCCCCAGCAACTGCCAAGCATCAGACGAGTCGGGACGGCGAATGAGGTACTCTCGTAGGGAATCGATGCAAGGGGCAAATTTCTGCTGTCGGTAAAACACCTGCGCCAGCTGGTAATTCCACCAGTCCACACTCCTATCAAGCTCAATCGCTTTGCGTAGCTCGGTCTCCGCCTGCTCGGGACGTTCCAATCGCATCAGGGTTAAGGCGAGTTGATGTCGTGCACGGGCATTCCAGGGCTCAGCCTTGACGGCGCGCTCCGCAAAGACTCGCGCCTCGTCGAGCCGCTCACCCAAGCGCGAAAGTTCAACGGAGATCATGTGATGCGCTTCAGGATTATCCGGATGGCGTTTTTTCAGATCTGCAATAAGATCGGAATGAATGGATTTGCCGCTGTGCGCACAAAGCAGGGCTTCGTAGACCCGCCGCACGGGGAAAACGCCAAGATCAATCGTCGCAGTTTGCGTTTTCACGTGTGCCAGGTCTTCCTGTGACAAGAGCTTGAGCTTGGTCCGAACGACTGACGCATAGCTGAATGTTGGTGTGTCCACAGGAGGATCAATAAGAAAACGTTCGACAAATTGTGAAAGTACGACGTCGGGCTGGTAGGCCTCGATCAATTCGCGATCAAAGGTCTTACCGTAGACATAGACCAGCGTGCTGAAACTCTCCTTGAGAAAAGGCAGCAGGTTGCCCCCAAAAGAATCGCCAAACATGACGCAACGGGGCAATGTTGCATCCTTGTTGACGAAAACCCTGATCCTTCCGCGGTTCGGTATCCGATTGTCGAAGGCAAGCTTACCGCCCGCATTCTCGATACGTGCTGACAATGTGGGAGCTGACACTGGCGGTTCAAACTTTATGCCGAGATCTCCAACATAGGGAACTTCTTCGAAATCCACGTGCGAACGTTCAACACGCAGCGGCTCGATACCGCAATCCGACAAGCCCCTGCAAAAAGCCTGATAACCAATATAGGCACCGAACCCGCTCCAATGGGTATCGGTCTTCGGATAAACCAACCCCTCAGCCTTCCCTGCGCGGATGGCGTCGAGCGGATAGATGATTTTTCGTGCACGTTCGGGGCCAAGTGCCGCCATAATCTGATGGATAGGGCGTTGGTCGGCAATTTCCACCCAGTCGGGAAGCTGCTCTGAATAAACAAGCTCCTTGTTGGGAGCGACGAATACCAAATGCTGCGCCCCGATCGAGGCCACGTATTCATCGCGTTCCGCAATCAGTTTGCGCCAGGCATCGAGGCCCCGTACATCCAGAACGTGGCGGCCAGTAATCTGATCGATGACCCGATTTGAATCATGATCAAGAAAGATCCATCCATCCTTGCCGAGGAGATATTTCTTGCTCTTGTCGGCACGTGATGTCGAAACGAAATCATCGTTCATGAACACCTCCAAATTGGCACGTTTTGCCATTCGATATTTTGAAAGACACGAATGTTTCGAATGGAGGTCGCCGCTCCATCTACGTCTCCATCATCTCTTCCAGCGAAAGCAGCTACAGCATTGCTAAAGAGCACCTGCGCCGGCGTATGGGCGAACGTGTTGTCCACTTCGTAAATTTTCTTGTCGTCAAAGAAGAACTGGAACCGATCCTCGCTCCACAACATGCCATAGCGATGGAACGCATCGGCCAGTTTCAGGCGTGGCCGATAGGTCTTCGAGAAGACCTCCCGATCGGGAAGCCAGCGCCGTGCCGTGACCTGCACCGCATTGGGATACTTGGCCTCAGCGACGTCAAGTTCAAAACGCGTATCGCCTTCGGTCTCGCGAACGGATGTGAGCCAGAACGCATTGTTGACCCCTGGTTCGTTGGCGATCCTCATCTCGCACTCGAAATAGCCGTAGCACTGACGGAAGTCGCGTGTCCGTACATACCCACCGGTAAACGGCCGCTTTCCATCAATGTTGCGCGCATTCCGACCAAGTTTGAGTGACATGCCACCGCCCGAAATGGTCACATTCCCAGGCAAGCGAACCGTCTTGGTTTCTCCGCCACTGTCATTGACCCTGACCCACCGTGCGTCAAAGCCGGCATTGTCGGTAAAATTGTCGCTAAACGACAGCTGCCATTTGCCGTCTTCACGCCTTAGAGGTGCGGGAAGGTCCGAACACAGCGCATACGCAAGTCCGGGCCGGGCGAGCAATCCAGCCGACGCTACCCCGAAACCTGCAAGGCTCAGAAATGAACGTCGACTGAATCGCGCGGGGGGTTGCGTCATACGGCGACCTTTGCCGGAGCCTCCTGCTTGCTGTTAACGCTGCGCAGGGTGGTTTCAAGATTCCAAGCGCGGTTGCGTAGGGTCTCGACCTCTCCCGTCATGAAATCGATCTCGCTGCGGAACCAGGACACGGCTTCGTGTATGTTATGCGGCACCTGAACCAGATTGGGAGCTGATAGCGGCTTGTCGGCCGGTGCAGCAACGGGTTTTGGCAATACGTGGTTGAGCTTGTTCTCGGTCAGGAAGCGATGATACTCGGCGTAGTTGATCCGATAGATGTGCTGTACCTTCGAGAAATCCGCACGCTCGAGCAACTTCTCAAGATTGATCGGCAAATAATCTTCGATCTCGATTGACGGGATGGCGAACAGCGAGGCCAACTCCCGAATGCGTGAATCATATGTGAAGAAAATTGCAGGGATTCCCTGATGTAGCGCGATCACGTTGCCATGCAGGCGGAAGCCAACCATCACATCCACATTGGCAGCTGCATCAGCAGCCCATTCCTCGATATCGAAGAAGGCACTCATGCGGTTGTTGAGCATCTCCTCAGCTTCGGTATGACCGAGCAAATTGAACTTGGTGAGGATTGCCTTGATGTTGTCCTGCTTTTCCTTACCCGAAGAGAAGATCGCAAGGGTTTCCTCGCGTTCGCCCTGCGAATAAAGTTTGCTTGACGGACGCTTGGCGACCGCATCGATCAGCGCGCGCTGCATACGGTTGGTCTTCGTTGCGTTGCTCGCATAATCGGCAGAAAGGTATTTATTGAGCGTAAGTCCGATCCGCGCCTGGGCAGGGTCGATTGACTTGATAGTGATAGAGGGCTTCAGTGAGCGGTAAAAGCTCGGGCAGCCGATAACACGCACGTTCTTGATGCCGAGATCGTTGAATATCTCTGCGCTGTAGAAACCGCGCACGCCAATCGTCTCGCACTTATCCGCGATGATTTTCCAAGCTTCGACTGTCCCTTTGGGGACGTTCAGCTTCTTATACTTGCCGGCCTGTGCACCAACACCGATCGCCACAACGGGACCTTTCAATTTCTTGAGCAAGGGCACTACATGGGCGAGATCGACGGTTTCGGTCAGGTAATTCGAACCGCGGACGACAGTGGCATCATAGGTTCCGTCCTGCGGCCAGAGTTTCTCATTGCCCGCATGGGAGAACTGCACGTTGCGGATATCGTCATAGGCGAGCGCCTTAAGTGTCGCGTCGTAGACGAGAACGTCGCCTGTATTGATGCCGCCTTTATTGAAGGCTGCGAGCGGATCCTCGAACTTCAAATAGGCGGATTTGTTGCCAGGTTTTACCGCAGCACCACCATTTAGAACAAAAAGTTTCTTCATCGCTAGTCCCTCAAATTATTCATGTTGACTGATCCGGCAGCAGCTAACTGCAGCTGCCTGATTTCGGAAATTTCGTCACGTTCCCTTGGTCCTGCCTCTCGGAAAAGCCGCTCCGCTGTCTGCGGACGATCAGGAGAAACCGAAGGAGATGTTTGTTCTACAAGCTTCAAACCAGCTCCCGGGGAACGGGTGGAAAGACGGTCTGGAAACCAGGCCATCAACTGCTGTACCAAGGGTTCGACGCTGCGATCCCATGCTAGCGAAGCGCCGCGCTCGGCTGCGGCTTCAGACAGACGGCGAAGCGCAGCCGAATCTTCGGCCAATGCCGCAATCATTTCGGTCATTTCGCTGATGATCACATTGTCGTCCGTCGATTCAATCAGCAGCCCGTCAACGCCATGCTCAATCAACTCGCCGACAGCACCGACGGCGGTTGCGATTGGCACGCAGCCAAGACGTTGCGCCTCGATTATGGTCAACGGCGCACCTTCCCAGCGCGACGGCAACACCACCACGTCGGCCCAGGCAAATGCTTTATTCAGATGGCGGCTTGAATAGACTGGCGCATCAACATGAACACCGATTTCGGCAAAGCGTTCTTTCCAGGAGCCGCCCGCTCCAGTGTCCATGACGTCGCTACCAATGATCTTCCACTCGATCGGCACTGACTGTTGCCGCAAATCCCGAACCGTAGCGAACAATCTCTCGATACCTTTTTGCGCATCGAGACGTCCGAGAAAGAGAACATTGAGCTTGTCCTTCTGCGTCCGGCTGCGCCGGATAGATAGCAGTCCGTCGCGTTCCTTGGAAGATAACGCATAGCTAGCGGCATTCTGAATATGCATGAGTTTGGCAGATGGAACGCCCATGGCGTGCAGCCATTCCGCCATATCATTGGAGCAAGTCAGGATAGTGTCATAGACATGTTCGAACGCGAGAGAGAGATAGGGGTGTCCGGCGTCACGGCCCATTTTCGATTTGTCGAGCACATGTACGTAATTCAGTACCTTGACGCCGCGGCGGCGCAGATCACCCAGCACCGCATTCACTGGAGCCACATGGTTATTGATAACCACGTCGAGTCCGGCAAGAAAGCCCATGATTTGTTCGGCTCTTGCAGCCTCGTCATGGCCCATCATCAGGTCATGACCGGCAAACTGGTGGGGACCTCCCCAAAGCGGATAATCGTCCGCCAGGAAATTGATAGTCTTGAAGACCCCATCATTCTCGGGAACCCGATTATAAACCGGTTTTCCCAGAAGAAAGAGATGTACTTCGCAGCCTGTACCCTTGAGGGCCTGGGCTACTGCATAGGCGACTTTTTCTACGCCACCGAAACTCGCTATTGGCAAGAGGAAGCCAACTCGGAGCGGATTCGAGGCTTGCGTCAGCCTTGGCATAACGGGTCTTGCCGCCACAGCATGCCGCAGCAGCTCAAAATACCGGTTGCGATTTGGGAAATAAACCGACCGCCATATCCACCGGTTCCCGGATTGCGACCGATATCCGGAATCCCGCAAAGCGCCAAGCGTGGCAAGAAGCGCGTTCGTCGGCGATAGGGCTGTGCTCTGCATCTCCCGCGCAGTGAATGGTCCACTGACGACAATCTCGATCACATTGGGAGCGGGAACCGGCTTGTGAAGTGATCGGGTCCAATCATCGGATACGTCGTCGGCACAGGTCGAAAAGATATCAAGCGTACACATCCAGCCGAAAGGTTTATCGGCAAGGGGTTCCGCCTCACCAATCTTGCGTATGTCGATGCCGATCTTTGAATTGCTCCGCTCAAAACGAATGGCGACAAAATGGTGCTTTTGAGAAAATTTCTCGCCAAGCCAGAGCAGATTATGGATGAGACCGAGCCGGGTCAGAGCCTCTCGATGGGCTGCTGTCATCCAGAGCAAGAAGGGGGGGACGCCGAAAGTTTCCGGTTCGGCCTTCGCCGCCCAGAAGCGCGTCACAAAATCCTCCAGAGTGCATTTGGCGTGCTCGACTGTCGGATCCGTGAACAGATCAACCGCATAAGTGCCCATGCCAATGGCTGCGTAACGCGGCGCTTCCTGATGTTCCCAGGCGAGGAGGGTTTCGGCGGCGAAGAGTTGTTTATGCTTCTGGCGGATATAGGTCAGAATGCCTTCACGGGTGCGGTTTGAATCGCGAAGCATACTCTCGGCACGTTGCCGGTACTCGAACCCGAAGAAAGGATAGTTTGCACCGAGGAAGCCACGTCCGATCGCCTGGAGCCAGAAATCCCAATCCTCGAATCCGGACTTCATGCTCTCGTCGAAGCGAATGCCGGCATCAAGCATGCGTCGAGAAACCAGACTACCCGCTTCACAGATATTGTCGAAAGTCAGATGCAAAAGACGCGAGTATTGCGTCGTATAGTTTCCATTCCATTCGATGCCAAACTTGTCGATATTTGGGTAGATCCAGTCAACCTTGTCGTCCGACTTCATGAATTCGAGAATATCGCGGATCGCCGTGGGCGTAATGCGATTGTCGGCATCCAGGAAATAGACAGCCTCGAGATCCGGGAAATTACGCAAGGCGAATTCAATTCCGTAATTGCGTGCCGAGCTCAGTCCCCCATTGGCTTTACGCAAGTAAAAAACGTTTGGATGGGCCAGCGCATAGGTTCGACCGATCTCACCTGTTTCAGGGAATGGGCACCCGTCATCGACGATCACGGCAGCAATGTCGAAAGGCGCTTCCTGAGCCAAAGCGGATTCGAGGGCTTCTGCAAGCAACACCGAATGCTTGTATGCGGGAATAAGGATAGCAACCTTCGGCGAGAATGAATGTACTCCATCATCCTCGGACGGTGGCGTGGCCGTGACCTGTTCCAGAAGATGTTTGACTTGGTCCAGCATGAGACGTTACCCGTTGACCATGAGGCTGATGTCGCGAAATTTCGCCCAAGCGAAGCTGTTGTCACCCGGAGTTTTCATCCTCGTCGCAAAATAGATGTTCTGCCATACACCGACTTGTTCGGTGATGAAGGCATTGAGACGCGGTTCTTCACCATGAGCGACGCTTGACCAACCCGAGAATGCCTCTCCGGCACCCGCTACGCGCGCTTCTTCGAAAAGCTGACGGGCACTATCGAGATCCCCGGCAATAGCGAGCGCGAAATCAACATCCTGCGATGCATCGTTATCAATAACGGCAGTTGACGAGATCCGCAGGATTCGAGGCGGGCAAGCGGCCGGGAGCCGGCCGATCGTTATCCCGGTTGCTGGCGGATGACAACCTATGGCCTTTTCCTCCGGCAACGGCAGAATTGCTGCGAATTCGAATGAAATTTCCTCGGTATTGGCCAAAGCCGCGAGATCCAGAATGCCGGGCGCTATCGGCATTTCCCTGAAGCCCCCATCGCTCGCCTGACGGGATTGAGCCGGCAAATAATTCGCCCAGCTCGGGAGCAGCACGCCAGGCATTCCGCACCAGATCTGCATTGCAAGGCTGTTTTTCAACAATGGTGTGTCGTTCGCAGAATCGCGGACCTGAAACATCTCCAACGGCTGAAGCCCGCCCAGCGACAAGAGGGGCATTTCATCATCCATGCCCTCAATATGCAGTTGCAAATTCAATGTCCGTCGCAGTCCGGCGAGCGTGCGTGATAGGCCCAGATAATTCCATCCCTGACCAAGCTTCGAGAGGGGAACAACCCAGCTTTCGACGACCTGCCTGTCTTCAAGAGTAACGAGCTCAGCGTGCAAAGTGGCATCATCGCGACGAGCCAGGCGCTCAAAATGGATCGCGATCGCGCTCACACCGGCACTGGCGACAGGCAGTATCTGGGATACTCCCTCAAAGGAGGCATCGGCCAAAACGTTGGACCGGGATGAGCTGCTGACCGGCTCATTCGAGAAGACCAGGTCGAAGGGCTGCAAGCCTTGCCGATCGACAAAGCTTTCGATCGTGGCGAAACGGTTCTGTAGATTGTCGTTCAAGGTGCGCAGAGCCAGCAATTCGCGGTTGGACTGAGCAATTCTCTTGGCGTCAGATACCAACAAGCCGGAAAGCTTCTGGATAATGAGACCTGTTGTCTCGATCTCCCTACCTGAATGCCATTCGAAGATCGCAGGGTGGTCGGCAATGCCGCGATCTCGCAGCCAATCGAGCAGACGTTTTTCCCGACCCCTATGGGCAGGATTGATAAGGATAGCGAGCGTGCATAGCGGAGCTTCATGCACTTCAAACTTTTGGCCCGAGGCATCGGACAGCATGGCCGCGTCATCCTTCACGCCGTCAAAACCCAATATTTTGACAGCATTCGACAGACCTTGGGGAAGCTCGTCATGGTCTATTCCCATGCGAAGCAAGATAGGTTCCTTCAGTAAATCAATTTCTCTAGGAGATTTCGTAGCCGGTGAGAGCTTATACGAAGTCTGAAGTGTCATTTCCTATTTCCCTGGCCAATCCATTGTCGCAGAACAGCGTTACTAATGAAATATAATGGCAACTTCATGAAGCTTGTCAAACATTTCTATTGCAGTGCAACAATAAAAATATTTTGCCTATTTAATAATATTCTACAATCAATGTGATCGTATTCTTGATATAACTTGCAGACAGTTTACCCGCAATTTACTTCAAAATTTGAACTATATGTTTTACTCGACAAAAATTGCGTCGCGACCGGCGTGTAGGCAAAAATAAGCATCCAGCGCCGGCGATATCTGAATTCGCCGGCGTTGCCTTCAGTTGACGGAGCAGACACGGTTGCTCAAACCTGTTGATCCGGTCTCGCTTCAATTATACGGCAATGCGTTCATCCAGTTCGGCGTCACGCCGGATGACCTGCAATTGACGCTCCCATGCCAGCGCATCGCCAACGATCAGATCAAGATCGGCTCGCTGGGGCGTGAAACCAAATTCATTCCGGACACGTTCGTTGCCGGCCACCAAAACGGCCGGGTCACCAGCCCGGCGCGGCGCCGTGCGTACCGGAAAATCAACACCTGACACGCGCTTCACGGCATCGATGATCTCAAGCACCGAATAGCCATACCCGTAACCGCAATTGGCTGCCGTACTCTTGCCGCCTGCTTCGAGATAGTTCAACGCACTGAGGTGTGCCTGAGCTAGATCGCTGACGTGGATATAATCTCGAATGCAGGTCCCATCAGCTGTCGGATAATCTGTGCCATAGACCTCGATATGCGAACGCTCGCCGGTTGCAGCCTGACTGGCAATCTTGATCAGGTGAGTTGCGCGCGGGAAGGACTGGCCGGAACGCAATTGCGGATCGGCTCCTGCCACATTGAAATAGCGCAGCGCTACATAATTGAAGTCGGGATGAGCGACAGCGCCATCGCGCAACATCCATTCCGTCATCAATTTTGACGTGCCGTAAGGGGAGATGGGCTGGTGAGGCATATCTTCCGTGATGGGCGTCTTTTCCGGTTCGCCGTAGACAGCTGCCGTCGAGGAGAAGATGAAATGCTTTATTCCCTCGGCAACCGCTGTTTCGATTAGCGCGCGCGATTGCACCGTGTTGTTGCGATAGTAGAAGAGTGGATCGCGTACGGAATCGGGTACAACGATCGAGCCGGCAAAATGCAAGATCGCCGTGACATTGTGTCGACGGATCAGATCACGCACAAGCACCTGATCTCCGATGTCACCTTGGATGAAAGGAACGTCGTCGGGCACAAGCCAGGCAAAACCACAGCTCAAATCATCGAGGACTATAACGGATCTGCCTGCATCTTTGAGTGCGAGCACCATGTGGCTGCCTATATAGCCTGCACCACCTGTAACGAGAACTGTCATGGGGAAACTCCTGCAACGCTGTTGGGGGGATTGTTTGTAAGAAGATGGTTTTTGCCAATTAACGAATTTTGCTTAGGTTTTCCTCCCTGTCGCTCTGAATTCCTCCCATGAAAATAGACTGACACTAAGCCGTTGGATTCAGGCAACCCGACGAACCGAAGCCGGCGCCTGCTTTCCTGTCTCGAGCATCTTGTGATCGACACCATTCTCGGTGAGAAACCGGTGCATTTCCCCGTAAGCTCCATACCAGGCGCGATTGTATTTATCGAACAACGACTGATCCCAGTAATCTTCCAGTCGGAATGGCTTGTCACCGAATACGTCGAAGCTTGGAATCTGATAGGTTTCGGCAAACTCGACCGTGCGGCTGTCGTAAGTGAAATAGATCGACGGCACGCCATTGGCCAAGGCCATAAGATTGCCGTGCAGGCGATATCCGAGGACTAGATCCTTGGATTGTACCAGCCTTTCATAATCGGCAACGACATCAGAATAGAACATGCGTTCGCGGTAGAGTTTTTCGACTGTTTCATCGAGGTACCAATCGGAAGCCCATTGGTTTGCCTTCAGCGCAGCAATTGCTTCTTCCTTTTGCTCGTCAGTGCCAAAGACCAGCTTCTTTTCTTCGACCTCACCCTGTGCCATCAGCGTAGCGTCAAAGCGGCTGGCCATTTCCTTCACGAGATCACGGTGAAACGTGAGATAGCGCTCGATATTCTGAGCGTAAGTCGGCGATACTTCCCGGCGAATGGTGATCCCGACATTCCGCACGTTATCGAGCGCTGGCAATTTTACTCTCATATCCGGATCGTTGCGGCGGAAAGCCGTGGGACAACCGATAATACGCACATTGTGAATGCCAATATCGCCGAGGACCTGGGCCGAATATGCCCCACGCACGCCAACCGATACGGTGGAATCAGCGATGACGCGGAGCACAGTCTTGGTCTCTTCTGAAAGTTCCAGCTGCCCCTTGACCGGCGCCTGAGCGCCGATACCAAAGGCGATGACTGGCAGACCAAGTCGCTTGAGGACAGGGATCGCATCGCTCCAATCCATGTGCTGGTGGACATAGTTGGAGCCGCGCAGGATCACATAATCATATTCCTCGCGCAGGCGATCGATGTACTCCATCTTCGGGTTCACGATGGGCAAATCCGAGAGCTTGTCGTAGTTCATCAATTTCAACGACGAGTCGAAGACGAACGCGTCGCCGATATTGTGGTAGTGATTAATATTGCCCTGCACATTGCCGTACTGGTACCAACGAACATTGTCGTGATCGTAAACTTCGCCGGATGGGATCATTACGAGTACACGTGCCATGAGGTCTTCCTTCTTGTGGCGGTATAAGCTGAGAGGTTCAGCTTGCTTGCGAGAGAACGGCGTCCGTTCTCGCGGCGATGTTGAGCGGCTGGCGCCGATTGGATTTCAGCAAGTCGCTATAGAGAGCAAGGTGTTCTTCAGCGCAGTCGATGTAGTTTGTTGGCTGACGGATATCGTGATGCAGCCTATCCCAGATGAGGGGATCACTCAGCACTTCGGTGAAGCGGTCGGCAAGGTCCTCGGCACTGCGCACACGGAAATGCAGGCCGTCCTGGCCATCGCGTACCTTTTCGGCCATCCCACCGATGTTGGAACAGATGATTGGCCGGCGATGGTGCAGGGCTTCCTGAATGACGATCGGCGAGTTTTCCCACCAGATCGAAGGCATCACCACCCAATCGACCGATTGCATAAGGCGGGGCATTTCCGCATTCTGATAGGCGCCATAGAATCTTACGCGCGGGCCAGCTTCCTCGATCAACTTTTCCATGCGGTCCTGAAAATCGCGTGGTTGTTTCTCGAGATTGCCGCCAAATATCATCAAGCGGGAATCCTCACCCCACGTTTCCTCCGGCACGCGAGACACGGCGTCAATCAGAACGTCGATGCCCTTGAAAGGTGTCATCTGCCCAAAATAGGCGAAACGGTTGCGACGCGGTTTCGGTCCCGTGAGTTCGCGCGGGGGTGTTAGGCTGTCGATGGAAATCCCATTCTCCATCACACTGAGTTTGTTAGGATCGAGACCCCATTCTGCGTATTTCCGGGCCAGAAAGACACTTGGCGCAACGAATGCATCAGCAAGTTCAAGCATACCACGCACAAACCGCTCGCGTTTCAGAAAGCGAGCCGGCGGAATATCGGGGAAGCAGGCATGGCAATCGATCGGCGAGGCCTCATTGCAGAGTTTCGCCGAACCGGCTTTTACCATCTGACCGTCATTATTGCAGATCGACAGATACTCATGGAAAGTCACCAGAATGGCTGTGTCCGGCAACGCTTCGCGAATGGCGTAGAGAGTCTCAAGACCAAGGCCAAGCACATGGTGGAAATGCACGACATGCGGATTAAAATCCCCGACAAAGCGCAAAAGGTCACGGCGGATTTCATCCGTGTTCTTGTTCGACAAATAGAAATGATCGTATTCGTCCGCATGGAAGAGGATTTCATCGCTACTACGGCGTAGGCTCATCAGAGCTGTCGTGCCATGGCGCGGGATCGGATGCCCCGCGCGTGCGAGATACACGGACTGAACGCCGGGCAGCGTGTTCAGTCCCTTGTGCAAATTGTACGATGCGATCTCGCCGCCGCCGAGTGAAATACTCGGATGGGCATGCGAAATCACCAGAACCCGTAGCTGTTCCGTCATGCCGGTACCTCCGTTGATGAGCTACGATCGGCTGATGGGCGATCTTTTGTGAGAATGTTTGCCCAGCGGGCATCGAATACCTGGCGATCGATTCGTTCGATGAGGGCAATCGTCGACGCCTTGTCTGACACCGAAATGTCGTCGGAACCTAGCATCTGGGCCGACGGCAGCCAATAGGACTTGAGGCCAGATTGCTTGAGCTTCAGGCCGAGATCGAGACCCTTTTCATGCGTCCCAAGATATCCGCGCGTAAATCCATTCACTGAAAACAACGCATTTCTGGGCAGGACACAGCATTCAAATGTCGCCGTGGCAACTTCCGTAGTCCCCATGCCCGTAACCGCATCTATGGGATAACCGGCATAACGGCTGATCAAGGCACGATCGGATTGTGCTCCCGCGACCCATGTTCCGGCCCATCGAATCGAGTCGTCCTCATATGCAAGGGTAGGCGACAGCACACATTCCTTGCGGGCCTCATAGGCCGCCAGCAATTTGTGAAACCAGCCTGTGTTCCTCGGCAAAAGCGAGGCAGCAAGAAAGACAACACTTTCCGTGGAGACGGCCCGTGCGCCAACCTCCAGCGCATCATAAAGATCTTCGGAACCGCTGGCCGATACCAGGCGCAGACGCAGACCGTAGAAATCAGCCAGCCTGCGCACCTGTACACCAATGCGATCGATAATCTCGGTCGCAGCGGCAATGACAATCGGCGCTCTGCGGGTTTCAGGATCAAGCGCGAGCAAGGCAAGGAGCGGCGCAATTTCTTCAACGCGCTCATCAACACCGATAATGAGCGCAGGCCCGATGGCTTCCTCAAAGGCACCCAAATCAACAACGCCAAAGATTTCAGGGGCTGGCCGGCTCACGCCCCGCAACAACGGTACCAATTGCTGATCGACAATGTGGCGAAGCGCCCAGGCATTCGGATCAATCGCGCGAATTTGCCGAACGACCGCATCACGCGATGTGAGCCGGGTCAGCGTCAGCGGCATGAAGGCGCGCCGTGCATCGCTCAAATTAAGCTCCAGATAGAATGGGGCCGTGCTGTCACCTTCCAGTTCCGGTGCGAAGGCCACAAATCCGTGCGCATGTCGGTTGGGGTCGAGCCCCGCGTTGAATGGCGGCTGGTTGTCAAATTCTCGCGTGACATCTGGACGGTCTACGCGCGTCCAGTTGCCGTCGAGTTGTGTTTCTCCGCGATGGCGGCGCAGTTTCACGGTCTCTACATGGCTGTCCGGATCGAGCAGCCAACCGGAAACGAGAATGCCACTGCCCTCAACACGAAACACATTGTCGATACCCATACGAACCGGGAATGGCAAGCTGGAAACCGTTTCCGTTCCATCAAAACGATTGGCAGCCGAACGCATACGCAGAAGGACTTCTGTTGAACTGCGCACGCGAGGCAATATGGCTCGCACATGGCTGGGTGTCTCACGCGATCCCACCATCAGCCGCCGGTCGTAGACCTCAGTAAAGCGCCAGCCCCTACGACCGCGGAAAAGGAGGCGTTCGATATCGTTTGGTTCGACCGCCTCATTCGCGAGCAACAAGCCGGCAAAACCGGACGACTGCTCGTTCAAATCCGGCCTTGCGAAGACGCTGATTGCGCATTCGGCGAGGGAAGGGGTCCTGCCGCTGATCAGCAGCCGTGTCACGGAAGGCGTCAAGTCCTGCGCCCAACCTTGTACGAATATCTCGCCCTCATCGCTTCCACCGATCAGTTCGATACAGCCGTCGGAGCGCGCACCGGCCTGCAACAACACGGTGATCGCTGAAAGCTTCTTGCGGCCAATCGGACCCGAGATCAGGCCCTCCACCAGACCATCGATAACAGCTGGCAAATTGGACCCGGCAAGATCAGTGATCATTGCGATCAAATCGCCTGTAGAGGCGGCGCGGCTGGCAAAGGCATAACGCGTCGCCTTTGCCTTATGCTGGAACATAATCGTTTTCAGCGAGCCTCGGCGCAGGATGTTGGTTGGAACAATGGCCACGAATCCGTGCGTGCCGGCGGGCGACGGTTCCTTAAGGGGCCAACTGACAAGAGTGACCTTGATGCTCATGGCGGGGTCGCCATTCAGGAAAGCCGCAACCTGTTCGGATGTCATGCTCCCAATGCCCAAGGCGAGGACAAGAGTGTCGTCGATAGGACAACCGACCACCATCTCGCCTTCCATAACCATCGGATGGCGTTCGGGAGCTTTACCGGTTCTCGTCACTGGCAGCACGTCTTTTTCATCTCGCAGCATCTAGAACCCCTCCATGACCTCAAGGAAGGACCGATATTGACACGAGCGCTCCGGCGGCAAAGCCAACCAGAACAAACAACAGCAGGAACAATGGTTTGATATCGCCGCTGGATCGCTTTTGAAAACCCTCTATGCGCTTCTCCAGCCCGGCTACAACGCCATCCAATCGCATGAGGTGAACATCGAGTTCCGTCAAACGCTGGTTGACGTCTCCGCGCAGGCCCTCAATCGAACTGCTGACATCAATAAGATCAACAGAAGAACCGCTCCCTGTCCCATCAATGACGGGAGCGGGACGTTGCAGCGAGCGCTGGCTTACCTGCAATTGGCGCTGCGCCGCCATCAACATGTCGAGTTTATCGAGAATGCGCGTCATCGGAGCCGCTATGAGCGCTTCTGCCGCCTGCTCATCGGGTTTCGGAACACGCAAGGCTTGTTCGACGCCTGCACCATTGATGGCAACGACAACCAGTTCGCCGGCCCGCATCGAAGCAAATTGAGGCAGCATGACATCGAACGCATGCCCGCCATCGCCAATTCCGCTACGCTTCAGATCAGGGCGCTCCTTGTCGGCTATCGCTTCGGCAATCGGCTTGCCATCCAGAAGCACGCGGATCGTCAGTCTTCTGCCCGGAGCGGCGGGATCGAATGCCCAACCGAACAGGCGACCATCGTCGATGGCATCAACGCGTCCCTTCGTGGGTTCGACCTTGTTAGGCTGAGCATTGTCCTGCTCGGGGATGGCATTTGGCTTGACTGGCGCCTGTGCCGACACTTGTGTCACGATCGACATAATGTACCTCTCAGGCTGCTTCAACACGAAGTGGACGCAGCGTCTCGATCAGGTCGAGATATCGTACCGCTGTCGTGTCGATTGTATCGGGGTGGCGTGCCCCAAGTGAAAGGACCTGACGCAAATCAGGATCCTCGGCGATACGCCGCATGGCAGCCGCCAGGGCCAGCGGGTCATTTGGTGGAACGGTTAGACCATTGACACCGCTCTCGATCATCTCGGCCATACCGCCAATATTGCTGGTGATCACCGGACAGTTCTGACCCTGAGCCTCCTGGATAACCAAGGGTGCATTTTCCCACCAGATGGAAGGCATGATCGCACAATCGACCGTCGCTATCAGGTCCGCGATGTCTTCCCGGCGATAGGCGCCACGTCGTTGCACATTCGGCGACGTTTCGGCAAAGAGACGATCAATGTCCGCAACGAAACTTTCACTCTGGAACGGAGCGGCGCCGTGTACACGCAATTCGAAGTCGAGACCTTCGGAAATCAGATGTTTGGCCGCTTCGAGCAGCACCGTTGTTCCCTTCCACGGGTTGAGGTTGCCAAAGTAACCAAAAACCGGCCTCGTGCGCTGTGCGCTTTCTGGCTTCTTTGCCACGGGCCGTTCAGGTTGTCCGTTTGGGATCACACTGATCAATCGTTCGCAAAGACCCCAGTCAACATAGCGCTGCTTGAGAAATTCACTCGGCGCTACAAAGCCATCTACCGCACTCAAAAGCGATTTCAGATGACGCTCCCGCAGAACGAACTTGTCCAGGGCGATATCCTTGAAACAGCTGTGGCATCGATCAGGACTCGCGCCATGGCACAATTCTTTGCTCGTTGTTCGCACCATCAATCCGTCATGATGACAGATCGGATAATAATCGTGCAACGTCATGACGATTCTGCATTCGGGCAAAGTGCGACGCACGATGTGCGGGAATTCGGCACCCAGAAGCAGCAGGTGATGCAGATGGACAATGTCAGGCCGGAAATCGCGCAGCAATTCAACGATGTCCGGCACAATGCCGTAAAGGTCGACCTGGCTCATGAAGAAGCGATCAAAATGACCCGACCACAAAAGAATTTCATCACCATTGGTGCCGATGCTCTGGAAACTTGTACCCGGTCGCGCTTCACGATGGATATGATTGGTCGCACCCAGAAACAGCGCCTCGCATCCAGCGCGCTGATAGGCGCGGAAAAGATCATGGGCAAAGATCTCGGTGCCACCCGGATGCAGAGCCGGATGGTTGTGGGCCGCGACAAGAACACGGGAGGTCATTACCTGTCCCCCTTGCACTCGGCGATGAACAAATCCTGGTAGTGATCAGCAGGAACACCGCGCCAGTGTCCAAATGATTTGGTCGTGATCGATAGGCCGGCATGCGTCAATGCATTATCCAGGAACCCATCGTCGAAGCCCACAGCTGCAAGTGGCGGCAACTCCGGAACAAACCAGCACGGCCCCTCGTCATAGCGTTGAAATCCGAGGCGTGCGTCGCGCTTGTTGAAAGGATTTTCCTGAGCCGATTGATCAACCACGAAGGAGGTCATGAACAAGCGTCCGCCAGGCGCAAGTACGCGCTCCACTTCACGCAGATAGGCGCTCACTTCCTCATCCGGCAGATGGGTGACAACCGACGTCATGATGATGAAGTCGAACTGTCTGTCATCAAAGGGGAGCACGAGCTCAAGTCCGTTGATTTCACCCTTGGGATTATAAAGGGAATGGGCGATATCCAGGTGGCGGAACTCAAAATTTGAATACGCCGAGCTGATCATCTGCTGGCACCAGTTGATACCACCGGCAACCGGATCGATCCCGCGATAACTGCCCTTTGCCGGGTCAAGATACTGGGTCAAAGGGACTGCCATGCGCCCTATACCACAGCCGATATCCAGAACGCGGCTGTCCGGCAACAAACCGCCTTTGCGAATGAAATGACCGAGAAATTCTGCGCCGACGGCTTGAAAATTACCATCGCCCACAAAAATGCTGTCTGGATCAGGGCGTGGCAAGAACCGGTTGCGCTGTACGATTTCCATCAGCCATTCGACATGATCATTATTGAACGTCGGAGTAAGTTCAGGTTGGGCTTTCTTGAGTGCAATAATCTCAGTCAAGCGGCGCTCCTTTCAGATTTTTCACCAACGAAGGGAGCGATGGTGTCGTCCACCGCTTCGTCGAGATAGGTCGTCATCAATTCGGCAATGTCATCGTTCCACCGCTTCGTGTGGAGCCACGCATTGTATTGGCTCGCCAAGCCTCGCATGTAATCGGCGCTACGGCGGATTGACCGCCGTTCAAAGTGATAGAGAGCCACGCCGGGCTCATAGGCGATTTGAAACCCGATCTGGCGAATTTTCAGGCATAGATCGCTGTCTTCATAGTCCCCGATCACGTAGTCCTCAGTGAAACCACCCACGAGATCAAAAATATCCTTGCGGGTAACGAGGCATGCACCTGTCACACCGGGTACCGTGCGAGCAATCTGAGCCGGTGAATAATCGCCGGGCATACCTTTATAGAAGTGATGGTTGAGCCAGATGCCGCGCTGATCCCTGGCAAAATAGAGCCCTGCATGCTGCAGCGAGCCATCTTCAAAGAGAAGTTTCGGTCCTACCGCACCAAGCTTTTTTTGCTCGAGCAAGGGCTTGACCAAAGCATCCAGCCAACCGGGCCCACATGGCACGACGTCGGAGTTCAACATCACTAGAATCGTGCCATTGGCAAGGCTCGCACCGGCATTGCAAGCCCGGGCATAGCCGCTGTTGCGATTCATGGTTGCCAGCTTCATGGGCAGGTCGTGCAGGATATGCAGGCCACCAAGCAGATGTTCCGTGTCATCCTGAATTTCAGGAGAATCGAGCACGAAAATAACTTCCGCATTCTTCACAAGCCACGGATCGGTTGCCATGGCCGAGAGCTGAAAACGCAGAAAATCGAGATTCCGATATAGTGGAATGACGATCGAAGCCACAGGCGCATCTGGCATCACACCATATTCCTTGATATCCGCGATCCGGACCGTCTGGCCGAGCTTTTGCTCCACCTCCTTCAAGGCAGGCGCAAGAATATTTTCGAAAACCTGCTCTCGCGCATGTTGCGGCGGGACAGCACGCAAGATGCGGTTACGCTGAGCCGCCGGTTCAAATGGCTGCAGTTGCGGTACCAGCATAGTTGTCGCACCGGATGCGAGCCGCATCTGGAAACGCGGCTGCAGCAATGGACCTAGGTTTTTGCCCTGCGGGAGCCATGCAGCAAAGCCCGTTACATCAGCGCCAAGCCCATCCTCACGCTCGCCCGTTTTGCCGGGAAACTTGTAAAAATTTGGCTGGAGCGGCAGCGCGGTTCCATTCTCGGAAAGATATTCGATCTTGGCGAGCATTGCCGCTGGATCGTGGCTCCAGCCGCCAACAAGCAGGCCCCCGTCAAGCGCGAGCGCCAGATCTATTTCAGCGGCAGGATGTGTCGGAGATTTCGCAATCTGGCGGGTTGCCAAAGGTATACGCATCTGCATATCGATAGCAGTGGCGACACCGGCGCCCGGTACTTGCGCCAACTGGCGGACAAGAAACTCTCGCAGTTCCACATCACCTTGACGCTTCCCCCACCACTTCTGGAATTCAACAGGCTGGCCATCGTTGTCAGACAATTTGCGTACGGCGACACCATTCTTGCCGGAAAGCACAAGATGGAAAGATTGTGGCAGTGGCCGTGCCGACTCGACAAGAAGGTGGCACGATTGCCAACCCTTTTTGGGTTGACTACCTACGACAAATTTTATCGGCAGCACGGTTACGGCATTGGACGTGATTGCGTAGATGGCAGTAATATCGCCGAGGTCTGGATCAACCGCCGTTTCAAGGAGATGCTGCCCATCAATGGGTTGACCGCAAAAGCGGACCTGGCGCGGCTCAGGCGTCAGCGCGAGAGTAATTTCACGGGCGACACTGGCAAAGATTTGGTTTTGCGAAAGGCGAAAAGTGCTGCGCCATGTGCTCAGAATATTGTTGAGTAGTTTGATATGTCCGGCGGCCGTCAGATTGTGGACAGCGCGATCCACATCGAAGGAGGCAAGCTCAACTGCCGGGTAAAGGGTAGCCTGCTCGGTAGGACCGAGGGCACCAGCCGAAAGAGTAAGATGGATCGGCTCATCCTTGGTCCGCATGACCCAAAGAACACGCTGGCCGCCACTCTCAAGTGGAATGTTCAAGCTTACGAGCGGAACTGGTAATTCTTTCGTTACCAAAGTGCATTTTGTCGAGGTCCGGGTCGCGCCAGGAAGATCCCAGATCACGACGGCCACATCCGCACAGAGACGCGAGATCGAGATGCTCTCTGTGTCGCCTGCAAGATCCGTCGAATGGTCGAGGCTCAATACGTTACCCTTTCATTCATATCGGAAAGAAAAACGTGCCCCGCCTGACGGCAGGGCACGCAATATTCATTATCAATGAACGACGAAGTAATCGCCCGGATGATTTGTGACCTCGTCGGCACTGACGCCAACGAGAGTGACGGAATCGCCATGACCGAGGTCGACAACAACGTTATCGCCAACCTGCGTGACACGAGATGCCAAGTCATCGGCCGAGTGAATATCCTGGCCGTTGATACCGCTGGAGATTTGGAGGATGTCTTCACCAGGGGTAAAATCAAGCACGACGTCGTTGCCGCCGCCGCCATTGAACAAGAACACATCATTACCGGCGCCACCGACGAGAACGTCATCACCTGCGCCGCCTGAAAGTAAGTCATTGCCGGCACCACCGAGAAGCACATCGCTTCCGGCATCGCCGAACAGGGTGTCAGACCCGGCGCCGCCCTGGAGAACATCTTCTCCAGCACCACCGAACAAGACATCATTTCCGTCGCCGCCGCTCAGGACGTCAGCTCCGTGTTCCCCGAAAAGAATGTCGGATCCATTGCCGCCGAAGAGGGCATCATCGCCCTTTCCACCGAACAACAGGTCGTTACCGTCATCCCCGAATATCGAGTCATCCCCTTTACCGCCCAAGACAACATCATCACCGCCATGGGCGCGGATGAAATCGTCAAAACGCGAGCCAAACAAAACGTCGTCGTAGGCGCCGCCTTCTAGAGTGGCCATCTGCTTCTCCTTCTGTCCTGCTTTGAGCTTATCGATTGCCGAAATCGTTCCGACGATCGATGCTTTGACGATTGTGCGTTGCAACAAATCGAAATGCAACCCAACCTAAGAATATAAATGTGTCATTCCATAGTAACAAATTATTACAATGATGTATTACACGCAAATAGTACTCAAGATATAATTTGCCATTAGAATAACAGTAATTCATTTATACAACTTCATTGCATGTAATTTATTTCAAAATTTGAAATACCAGCTGAATACAGGCATTTTAGCAAGGTTTTCCCGTTAATCTTCTCTAAACGCACGATTGAAGCTGTCGGAAATAGGCGATATGATATATTCAATCGCTTTGCGTGCCTTGTGTACGATTAACACTTCCGCTGGCATGCCGGGATAAAGTTTGACCGACGGGTTGGCGGCAAGCGACTTAGGTGCGATTTCTGCCCGAGCAACGAAATAAGGCGTATCGTTCTTTTCGTCGATGACCTGATCCGCCGCGATGTAGATGACCTTGCCGTCGAGCGGCGTCAGAGAACGTTGATTATAGGCAGTGAGACGGACCTGTGCCGGGGAGCCCACAACCACACTGTCAACGTCGCGTGGACTGATTTTCATTTCAACGACCATGGGCTCATTCTCTGGTACAATATCAAGGATTGGCTCGCCGGCAGCAACAACGCCACCAGGTGTACGTAGCCGTATATTGGCGACTATGCCGGCTTGCGGCGATCGTATTTCGACGCGACGCATCACATCCTTGGCGGCCACGATTCGCTCTTCCGCATCCGCTAATTCAACCTGACTTGTGGTGATCTCTCCCGCAATCTCCGATTGCAGATCGCTTTCAATACCGGTCAATGCAAACTCGGCGCCAGCCTTTGCCTGTTCGGCCTTTGCCTTGTCGCCCGCATACTCGCCGCGGTCACCAGCGAGTTCGCTGAGCCTCGTGTCGAGCTCGGTCAGCTTGGACTTTTGAGCAAACCCCTTTTTGACAAGCCCCGCAATCGCGTTCCGCTGCTCAGTAATCAATTCGATCTGCCGATCAGTTGCCGCGATTTGCGCCTCCGACGACTTTGCCTGCTCGGTATATTGCTCAATCGTTTTTTGCTGGATATCGATACGGCTCAGCTTCTGGGTGTAGCGCTTCTGGAAAAATATCTGTTCCGCCTTGATGGCACCCTCGGCGGAGATATCGCCTACCTCGCCAAAGTTATCCGGGAACCTGATTTTCTTTTCGCCTGCCTGTTCCGCACGCAGACGCGCCAGTTTGGCGATCAAGCCGACCCGGCGACTCTGCAGGGATTGCAGATCAGAACGTGCCCTTGTGTTATCAAGCCTAATCAAGGGCTGGCCTACCGTCACTTCATCGCCCTCCTGCACCAGGAGACGATCAAGGATACCACCCTCAAAATGGCTGACTGTCTTGCGCTTCGAATCGACGATCACGGTGCCGAGCGCGACCGCGGCGCTACCCAACTCCGCCGAATAGGCCCAGCCGAAAAATCCACCGAATGCCAGCACGATGGTCATTACCCCGGCAATGATGAGTTTGCGCAACGGAGAACGCTCGTCCTCCCGTTCGAGATCGATGGCCCATTCCGGCCGCACGCTTCCGAATTTGGTCGGCAAGTTTTCGCCCATCGACGTTGCGCGTGGCGCCAAAAGCTGTGTAACACGCTTTGGCAAATTGGTTTTGCCGGTCATGATCCTGCTGCTCCCATTTTCGGGCCAGTTGGGGTAATGGACGCGACCACATCAGTGCGCGGACCAAACTGGGTAATGCGACCGTTTTCGAGCACAAGTAGCTTGTCGGCCACCTGCATGATGGTCGGACGATGTGCGATCATCACAACAATGGCCCCATCATCGCGAGCCTGTTCGATGGCACGCATCAACGCTCTTTCCCCAACCGCATCAAGATTGGCGTTCGGCTCGTCGAGCACGATGAGACGTGGGCGATTGTAAAGGCATCGTGCAAGACCAATCCGCTGACGTTGACCACCCGAAAGTGTCAGGCGCCCATCGCCCACCGGCGTGTCGTAACCGAGCGGCAGGCGCCCGATCATTTCATGAACATCGGCAAGGCGGGCCGCTTCGAGAACACGGTGGGGATCGCCTTCACCCATCCGGGCAATGTTGTCCTTGATGGTCCCTTCAAGAAGTGCCACCGACTGCGGCAGGTACCCGGCAATCTCTCCGAATGAACTCCGTTCCCAGAGATAGACATTGTTCCCATCGAGAAAGACGCCACCGGAAGTGGGCTTGACGATTCCGATCATCAAGCGCGCCAGTGTCGACTTGCCGGCAGCTGACGGGCCGACAATACCAAGCACTTCGCCTGGCGACAAAGTGAAGGAAATACCCTTGATGATCGGCATCTCGACGCCTGGGGCAGCATAGACGAGCCGATCAATAATCAAGTCACCATGGGGTCTGGGTGTCGGCATGGTCTGCCGTACGGCAAGGTTCTGCGCGAGAAGCGCCTGAATTCGCTGCCAGTTGCCAACCGCCAGCACCCATTGGCGCCACGTCTCGACTATGTGGTCGAAAGGCATCAACAGCCGACCGATGATGATACTTGTCGCAATCATCGCGCCTGGGGTGATTTCCTGTTCCATGGCCAGCAGCGTTCCAGCGCCCAGCGTAGCGATCTGCACCATGAAGCGCAGTGTACGGGCAATGCTTGTCATGGCGCGACTGCGATTGCCACCAAGATCGAGCAAATCCAGCGCATTCAACTGCAATCCACGCCAGCGTCTCGCCAGCGCTGGCAACATGCCCATTGCCTCGATCGCCTCGGCATGGCGCAAGGTTGCGCCAATTTTGGAAATGGCCTCGACATTTGCCTGATTTGCATCTTTGAGCAGGCTGCGGGTCATTAGGTCGGTAATCACGCCGCAGCAAACAAGGATGATCACCGCGACAACGCCGATAATTCCAAGGACCGGGTGCATAAGGAAAAGCACCCCAAGAAAAATTGGCGACCACGCGGCGTCGAGTGGTGCGCTCACGGCCGAGGACGTCAGAAAGGTGCGCAGTTCTGAAAGATCTCGCAGCGATTGCGTTGCCTTTGGAAGGCCCTGATCGACAGATGCCTGAACTGCAGCAGTCAGAACCGGGAGATTGAGGCGGCGTACGAGCGCGCTGCCCATGGCCTGAAACGACAAGGCACGAATAAATTCAAGAATACCAAAAACGATCAAGGCGCCGACAGCCAGCATCGTCAGCATGAGCAGCGTATCCGTGCTGCGGCTGTTCAGCACTCTGTCATGGACCTGCAACATATACAGAGGTACCGTAAGTTGCAGGAGGGCGATACACGCGCTCAGCAATACGGCATAGAGCAGGCCCGCCAAAAACACGCGGCGTGCCCGAAAAATCAGCGTTTGAGGGGTCGGTACAGTGGGCGTCATCGCTTTTTTTCCAACATTGCTCTTGCCATTTGCATTGATTTGACGAGTATCAGTCATGTGTTATCTGCCTTGGAAATGACACAGCTGCCGGTTAGCCATACGACCTTGGTCTAAGGCCAGAGACTAGTAAAGTATTACCGTGCAGAATGTGACAGAAAAAAGTTCATTTGGTGGGGAAATATGCAAGGGAGGGGTGAAAATATACTCGCAACTTACTTCAATTTTTGAAGTAAATTTGACCATGGAGACAAAGATGATACAAAAACTTCTACGCGAAGGAGTGGAAGTCGAAACATCTATTGACGGCTACGACGCCGCCGATTTCCCTGAAATTACCGCAGAAAAACAGGGACATAGACACCCAGTTCATACTGTTGTTGTAACACATTTCGAACTGGCAAGAATGATAGAAAGAGTGAATCGTCGCTTCGCTAGTTTGTTGAGAACAGAAATGACGAAGCTGGGAATTGAAGATGTTGGCCCAGCCCAGGCGATGGTTTTGATGGCCATCGGCGATGTCGAACTTTCCGTCGGGGAACTGCTGGACCGGGGTCATTACGTCGGTTCAAACATTTCCTATTATCTAAAACAGCTTGCCGATGGGGGATACATCGACAGGGTCGCATCCCAACGGGACAAGCGGTCTGCCCGAATTCGGTTGACGGAAAAAGGAGAGCAGCTTTGTGCTAATTTGCGCAACGCGGGGGGGGCATACAACCGCGTGCTCGCCAGGGATGCCGATGATCTCCGTAATCTTGAGATCGCGTTCCAGACCTTGCACAGACTTGAACTGGTTTGGGGCAATGCCGCACGATACGGCATCTGATCCCCGTTTGGCCTGTGCTTTAATGTTTGGAAGGGACTGACGTCATGCATGTGGCTTTCGTTCACAGGCGTGGCTTCGGTCAATTCGCGGCCCTGGCCGAACATCTCGCTACAAACGGGCATGATGTAAGCCTTATCTGTGAAACCGTGGACCGCCGCCTCCCATCGGTCCGCGTCATCAGACACAGAGTGGAGCCGGGTCCTCGCGCCGATGAGCAGATGGCCAGGCACATGGGTATTCCTGATCATCATGTCCGTATTGGCCATCGGGTCGCAGAAACATTCGATTCGATGGCACGTCACGGCGAGCGGCCAGACATTGTGATCGGTCATATAGGCTGGGGAAGCATGATGTTCGTCAAGGACGTCCTGCCGGCGGTCCCAGCCATTGGCTATTGTGAATTTTTCTATAGGGCGGAGGGTGCGGATGTCGGATTTGCCCCCGACGACAATCCGGATGCTGAAACCCGCAAACGATTGAGGTTGCGCAATATAGCGCAGCTTCTCTCTTTGGACGCCATCGATGGCGGCGTCAGCCCCACCCATTGGCAGAAAAGCCTATACCCTGCGGCAGCCCAAAGCCGGATTGCCGTTTGCCATGAAGGGGTTGACACGCAGAGCTTTCGTCCTGACCTGAACGCCTCGTTGAAACTACCGGACGGGCGTGTTCTGAAAGCGGGCGATCCACCGATCATCACATTCGTCGCCCGGGATCTCGAACCCTATCGCGGCTTTCCGCAGGCACTTGAGGCAGCAGCAAAAGTCATACGCAAAAATGCGGATGCGCTTTTTGTTTTTGTTGGGGGCGATGGTGTCAGCTATGGCACGCCGCCGCCCAGCGGAGGGTCCTGGAAGGACGCACTGCTTGCCGGGCACGACATTCCCGCGGACAGGATTCTCTTTCCTGGGGCAATCTCGCATGATCTTCTGCGGAAACTCTACCAGATATCGACCGCTCATATATATCTCACTTATCCGTTCGTCCTTTCATGGTCGGTGATCGAGGCAATGGCGTGTGGCGCTCTTATCATCGGATCCGAGACACCGCCAGTCCAAGAAGTCATCCGATCTGGTCAAAACGGCCTTCTGGTTCCCTTCTACGATACCGACGCACTCGCCAACACGATTCTGCGCGTTCTTCATCAACCCAATGACTTTATGCCAATGCGTGTAGCCGCACGGAAGACGATCGAGAGACGTTTCCGATTAATAGACTGCCTTTCACGGCAGAAGTCCCTGATCAACTCGGTGCTGAGAGCTGCATAGACGGCGGATTTTCCGGCTATCGATTCCTGCTTTGTCGGTTGACGGCTGCGTTCCTTTCCTGAATTTCTCTCAGGCTGGTCTCGATTGCATTTGCCGTTCCAAATTGCCCCTAGCCAGATCCCGATATTCCCCTGCTCGACGACAGCTTGCAGCCCAGTTGACCGGGTCGCAGCCATTTCTCAAATCGCGCGAATGCGCCCGTTTTGCGGGTATTTAGTTGTGCTATTTCTGTCAATCAGACTTTATATACAACATCTGTTAAATGCGCCATCGCCAGACATTTTACTTGTATTTACAATATCTTATGCCGCGGGATCATATCCTTGACGGATTTGGAGAATAGAAAATTTCAACGGTGCCCGGTGGCTGAAACCTTTGTCAAACAAGCGGAACGTGATACCCGTTCGCAAACAGCAGCGCGAGCGTGAAACCATGAAAGATGCCGATATCGTTGAAATCGAGGCATGGCTCGATACACAGGGTCTTTGCGGTGCGTCAGAGACGGATCTGATCAATGGTTTCTGTGCACGATGCGTCGGCGCCGGCATCAGGCTTGAACGCGCCAACGCGTTTGTGGACACCCTTCATCCGATCTACGAGGGAAGAGTATTTCTTTGGCGAAGGGAAGGTGAGCTCGAAAAGCCAATCATTGAATACGGTTCATCGCAATGGGGCGAGAGCGCTGAAAACTGGCAGAATTCAACCTTCTTCCATCTCTTGCAGATTGGTGAGGACGAAATGCATCAGCGTATCGGGATGATGGAGATGCCAACTTTTCGACATCTCGTCACGCTGAAAGACGAGGGATGTACCGATTATCTGGCACTGATCAATCGTTTCTCAAGTGAAGGCAGCATCGGCGAGATGGATTGTTTCTATTCGTCATGGGCAACGGATGACCCGCACGGTTTCAGCGAGACCGATATTGCAACATTGAGACGGCTGGTGCGCGGATTAGGCTTGGCCATTAAGTGTGCCTCTCTGACACGTATCGTCAAAACATTGGCCGATGTCTATCTCGGCCGCGATGCAGCAAAGCGTGTACTTGCTGGGCGTATCAATCGAGGTGCCGCGGAGCGTATCGAAGCCGTACTTTGGTACTCTGATTTGAGAGATTACACGCGCATTTCAGACGCTGCATCACCCGACGCGATCATTCCGATGCTGAACGACTACGCCGAAGCCGTCATTTCCTCGATTCAGGAGGCTGGTGGCGATGTCCTGAAACTTATCGGCGATGGAACGCTGGCGATTTTCACCGACGGCGATTCCGCCACTGCATGCACTGCAGCGCTGAAAGCTCAGAAGCTTTTGCGCAAGCGGCTGGTTGTTCTGAATCAGACAAGGGAAGCCGCCGGCCAGCCGGCAACGAATGTCTATCTCGGCGTGCACATAGGCGAGGTCTTCTACGGCAATATCGGTAGCGACACCCGTTTGGACTTTACTGTCGTTGGACCTGCGGTCAATGAAGTCAGCCGGATCGCATCCATGTGCCGGTCCGTCGATCAGGACATTCTCATCTCGGAAAGTTTTGCAGCGGCACTGCCAACTGAACTGCGCTCCAAACTCGTGTGTGTCGGCCGGTTCGCGTTGCGAGGGGTGGGACGGGCGCAGGAGCTATTCACAATTGACCCGGCCATAATCAGAAGCATCTGAAACCCGCAGCTGAAAGTACCAACTGTGACTTACCGCTACAAAGTCGCACTTCGAAATAGAACCCACCCGCAGAAACACGGTAAAGCGGCTCACTCGCTCGACCAGTGAGGTGACGTTGGCTTCACCGAACTTCTTCTTGAACTGCATCAGATCGCACTCCCAATGCCCAAACTGCTGGCGCTGCCGCACAATGTCCGGCCGATGCAAAATGCTCAGATGCGGACTGAAACGGCGGCCATGGCGACGCCGGGCATGCCGCGGCCGGCGGCGCGCTCGGCGTTCCGGCAGGTGATGCCACAGCTTGATCGCCTGGCCATCCTTCGAATAGGCAAACCGGTAGATTGTCTCGTGACAGACCGTCATGCCATGCCGTCCGCCTTCCAGCTTCAGACGGCCGGCGACTTGCTCGGGCGACCAGCCATGGCGAATCCGCTCGATAATCGCCTCGCGCAGTTGCGGCAGCCGAACCAGCTTGCGTCGATTGCCCCGCCGATCCTTGGACTTCGTATCGGCGATCGGACCGTAATAACCAGCCAGTTCAAGCATCTCGGGATCATCGAAACGATTGCGCTTCAGTTCGCGAAAAATCGTTGAGCGATGCCGTCCGAGTTTCTCGGCAATAACGTCGACGCTGATCTTCGCAGCGTGCCAGCGTTCGATCTTGCGGCGTTCGTCGAGCGTGATTTGGGAGTAGGTGCGCCGAAACGGTTGATCCATGGCGATTCCTTTGTTGCGATAAGCCATTGTTATCGCTACAAAGTCGCGCTTCGAAATAGAACCCACCCTGCTACAGGCAATGTGGCGGCAAGGTTGAAATGTCGCCGGTTGTGCAAAGTAAGAATGTCACTTTGCGCTGCCACGCGGCACGATGATCAGCCCCGATCTGGCCGGCTGGTCCGGATTGCAAGGACAGATCGGGGCGGGTGACGGGCACCCTTCGGCTTTAGCTTTTAGGGTTTCAATCATCGCGCTCCTGGGGAATGATCTGGATCGGATCGACACTCCAGTTGGGTCTGCCAGGATTACGCAATGCTTCCCAAAATTGAGCTGCTTGCCGACGTTGATGTACTGACCCTGTCACCGCTGGTTCGCGGCATGATCATGACCGTATCTTATGCCAACACCGAAGGGGGCATTGGACTGACAGCGACGGGGGCGATGAACCGCAAGTTCGTGCACTGGGCCGCTGTTCACTTCGAGTGGCCTGACTACACCTGTGAGGACCTGTACAGCGTCAACAAAGTTCTCAATGAAGCTGACATGCCGCCGCTTTGGGTGGTCCGAGACATGCTCAGCCATTTAAAACTTCTTCGGCGAAAAAAAGACACGCTGCTTCCCACCAAACGTGGCCGGGACTTTCTGGCAAGACCGCAGGCATTCTTCAATCTGATCGCGACGGATTATCTCTATGCTTATATCCACGATGGGCAGACGCAGCAGGATGTCCATGAGCGGATGCGTTGGTGGCACGTCTTTCTCAATCTTATCAATATCAAGGCAGGAAAGGGCTGTTCGCTGAACGACCTGGTGAACGAGTTATACCCGAGCGAGTCATACTCGGCGGAGCAAGCAGAAGTGACTGTCGAAGCTTGGACGGTAAAGTCGGAGTTCCGCTACGACATCATTCGTCCCCTGTGCTGGTTGGGATTGCTACACGAAGATCGCGAGGGACTGACTATTCTGCAGGACGGAACCTACCACAAGACACCGTTGTGGGCTGCCTGTTTAAGGCTGGAATCAGACACGCAATCCGAATTTACCCTCCATTGAACTGTGTCGGGTAAGACTGCCCTTGCTCCATTGCACTTTGCTGGGAAAGCGCCCGTTGACGTCGAGCGATCACGGCCGGATCGTTCCCGAAATCTTTCGTCCGTCCAGGCTTTTGACCTCGCGGCTTATAGCCATTCTTCTCGCTATTGGTCTTGACCTTTGGCGTCTGCACCTCCTGCCGCTCCTTGATATAGGCCAGAACGTCGCCGAGGCGCTTGTTCTCGATGATCGCCGCATGCGTCACCCGTTGGTCCTTGTCGAACGTCCTGTAGGGCAGGGAATGCCCCTTCCAGCGAATGTCGAGTCGGCCGTCGGCGTAGGCGTAGGTCTCGACATAGCGACCGACCGGCCCGCGCGTCACCTCATTCTCCTCGAGCATGATCCGCTTGCGCTCGAACGAGAACGTCAGCTGCGCGCCGACGTAGCGCTGCTCGCGCTTGCATAGGATCTCCCGGAGCCGATCCAGCGCAAGATTGACGGGTCGATGCAGGTCGCCGGACCGGGCAGGGGTAACCGCAAACCGGGCGTTATAGCGCTCCATGAAGCCAGGCAAGAACGCATTACCGGCTTCCATGTCGCAGATGCCGGCCAGCCGCAATTCCTTGACCAGCCGATCCTGTAGCGTCCGGTTCATCCGCTCGACACGGCCCTTGGCCTAGCTCGAATTTGCACAAAGAATCTCGATGTTTAACTCCGACAGCGCCCGGCCGAACTGGGTCATGCCCTGACCACCTTTGGCATCCTTCTTCGCCACCCGAAACACCGAATGCTTGTCCGAATAAAAGGCAACCGGAGCGCCATGCGCCTTCAGATAAAGCTCCAGCGCCCCAAAATAGCTAAACGCACTTTCTGACCGCACGAAGCGCAACTGCATCAGCTTGCCGGTCGCATCGTCGATGAACACCAGCAGCGAACAGGGCGGCCCACGATCTTCAAACCAGCGATGCTCGGACCCGTCGATCTGCACCAGCTCGCCATAGGCTTCGCGCCGCAACCGAGGCTGATGAAACGTCCGGCGCTGCTGGCGTGACAACCATAATCCAGCCTCCGTCATCCAGCTACGCAGCGTCTCGCGCGACACCGTCAGCCCGTGCTCTTCGGCCAGCTTCTCTGCCGCCAAGGTCGGACCGAAATCGGCATAGCGCTCGCGCACAATCGCCACGGCATAGTCGCGCACGCCGTCGCAGATCCGGTTGTTCGACGGCCGGCCGCGGGCCCTGTGCCGGATCGAGGCCGCACCGTCCGCCCGGATCCGCTCCAGCAGTCGACGCACCTGGCGCGTGCTCAGCGCCAGCACACGGGCGGCCGAAATGATCGTCATTCGGCCGTCAATGACCTTCGACAAAACCTCAATCCTCTGCAGTTCACGCTCGCTCATCGCAATCAATCCCATTCGCAATCTCCCACGCCAATTAAAACGCGGGGAGAGTGACATTCTTACTTTGCAGGATCAGGACACTTCAACTTTGCGGCCACAGGCAAAAGTCGCATAAGGAGAATTATGGAACCAGTCATTCGGTTCCAATCCTGCCGGAGCAGCGACGCTAGGCGACTTAGACAAGGTTGACGGGCGGCTTGCCCAAGCATCCAAAATGTGGCGAAGCTATACGCCCTTCAATACCGCGATGGAACGTCTTGACGCCAACGCTGCGCGCATCTGTGCTTTTGGTCGAGCCATGCGGACCCAATCGCTCCGCATACACATCCGGCCATCCGATATCTTTGAGAATATGTTCTGGAAGCTCGTTGACATGCCGTCTTGTACGCACTGCCAGCCAATAGGTCGGGACCTCGGAAATCAACCGCATCAGCTTTCGAACAATGCTGAAATCGAAATAAGCCATATTCCTGTCTCCTTCGCCGCGTTCGGCACAGTTCTCTCAGCGTGCTTTACCCACCACCGAACGGCATCAGGGCACTAAACCCTGAGACCGTTCGGACTTGCGCCTATGATGACCGGCAGGTCATTTCAAACTGCATGCTGTTCATGATTTCCGCCGCGGCTGGCTTCGCGCAGCTTCTGTGCACACTCCTCGCAGCAGACCTCCACGACATGTGTTCCGATTTTGACCTCGATGGCAGTGGCATCGAGTTTGTCATCGCAGACTGCGCAGGTTTTCTCAGTCATATTCCTATCTCCCTAGTAGCCCGCCTATCGGGCAGCCATAGGAGATCATCCCGCGTATTTGGCCGCTATCGAGATCTTTAGGCGTTTCTACGAACGCCCCGCAGACTGCATGAAGTCGGTCGGTGAGCGGCCATATGTCTGCCGAAACGCGGCGGCGAAATGGCTGTGGCTGGAAAATCCCAAATCCAGGGCCAAGGCAGACAAATCGTCGTATTTTGCAATCAAATCCAAAGCTCGCGCGAGACGGAGCCGCATATGATAGCGATAGAGAGGAATGCCTTCGACCTGTTGGAACACCTGCGTTAGGTATACCGGCGAGCCGCCGATTTCCGCAGCAATTTCTGCCAGGGTCCAGCGCCGGGAAAGATCGCTAGCTAGGAGAACTTTGACGCGGTCCGCCAGCCGGCTGCGTGCAAACGTAGCTTGAGGCTCGTGTGACGTGCGTGGCCCGAGGCTACGGCATACCAGAGTCAACACTAGGCTTTCCACCTCCAATGGCTCAATGGAGCCGTTTTCCAGACCATGCCGAAGCAATGCGACCATGACTTGTGCGCGAGGGTCGATGCGTTGATGTTGACGGCGGAATCCGAGCGCTCCACGATCGTTCAAAAGGGAACTGGGCACCAGTTCATGCAATAGAGGTTCCGACAGGCTAACCGACAGGTTTGCATCGCCTCCTTCTACCGGGTGACTGACCTGATAGGTTTCGCCAGCGTTAAAGAACAGTACGTGATTTGCATCTGCAACAACTTGATCGCTGCCGACATGCCGCACATAAAGGCCGCGATAGGGGAATACGAGATGCGTAGCCGAAGCACATTCTTCCGCGCTGCGATGCCGGCAAGTGCCGCTGCAGCGGACGTTCCGCACCGCTACGATATTCGTATCCAGCAGATGGCTGACTTCAAACTCGGACATACTGCCGCTCCGATTGCTATGGTATCCCCGGATACATACAGCAATGCTCCTGACATCGGACTGTCAGGAGTGTGGCAATGACCCCAGAAGTTTTGATTGCACCTGCCCGATATGTTGAAGTTCAGCAGCAGACGCAATTATCCCTTTTGCGAGCAAGAATAATGATGGTAGGGATAATTTATGGAAAATCAGCTTTTTAATTAAGAAAAAGTGCATTATTATCCCTCATGCTCGATCGAAATGACTGATTAGGGATAAGATGAGTAAATTCAAAGAATTATCATCGGAGCAAATCCGCCAGCACGTCGATACCGAACAGGCTTACGAGGTCTATGAGAAACGCCTGAAAGAATATGACCAGCGCTATTCTGGTTCGATGTCGTGGAAGACGAGCACGAACGACAAGGAATATCTCTACAAAAAGACCAATGGCATCTGGAAGTCGCTGGGACCACGAGCGCCCGAAACCGAAACGATCTACAACCAGTTCCATTCGGGTCGCGAAAATTCGAAGGAACGCGTAACACGTCTGGCACAACGCCTGGATGAACTCGCGCCAGTCAACCGGGCGATGGCATTGGGGCGCGTGCCACTTTTGACGGCGCGCATTATCCGCGCCCTGGACAAGCTGGGCCTGATTGGCACGGCGGTCGATGTCGTTGGAACCAATGCACTTTTTGTCTATGAACGCCTGGCCGGTGTCCATATCACCAGTGGATTACTTTCGACGCAGGATGTCGATCTATTGATGGATTCGCGATTCAACCTGCGGTTGATTGCTAAGGATTTTTCAAACAAGGGCCTGATCGGTCTCCTGCAGAAGATCGACCACTCCTTCGCACCTCTCGCCAAGAACAGTTACCGGGCCGCGAACCGGGAGGGCTTTCTTGTCGACCTCATCAAACCAACACCAAAAAATGTCATGACCACGGGTGGGAAGTCGCGTTTCAGCGCCGATGCAGATGATCTGCAAGCTATTGAAATCGAAGGGCTTTCGTGGCTGGTCAATAGTCCGAAAACATCCGCTGTCGTGATCGATCAAAGAGGCTATCCCCTCAGCTTTTCCTGTCCGGATCCGAGGGCGTTTGCGCTTCATAAATTTTGGTTGTCGCGCCGTGCCGATCGCGATGCCGCCAAGAAAGTGCGCGACGGCATGCAGGCGCGGGTCGTTGCGGAGCTTATCCGGACACGCCTGCCGCACCTTTCGTTTGAATCCAATGACTTGCAGGCCCTCCCCCTTGCCTTGCGGCAGCTTGCACCGGAGTTCCTGCCCGTCGAAGACGGCGAAGAGCCCAGCCTCACGCCAAACTGGTGACCGATCCGGCATACTCGCCCAGACACACCAAAAGTTCACGCGCAGGTTGATAAAACCGTGCCAGATTCGCGGATTCGCGTGTGAGATTCCCATATTCCCGTATGGAAATGCGCATCTTTCTGTCGAAAACCATTCAGAATAGCGAAAGGGGTGCCAATAGTCCGTTGGCACCCACCTCTATTTTCAAAACTCAATTGAGCGAACGCTCAGTTAATTACCAGCTTAACTATAGGCCTGCATCGGCGGGCACGAGCAAACCAGATTGCGGTCACCGGCAACATTGTCGATGCGCGAAACCGGCGGCCAATATTTCGGGTTCTCCTCATTCTCACCTGCCGGCAAACTTGCTTGCGCCCGGCTATAGGGATGCGACCAGTCATCTGCCAGAACATCCCCCGCCGGATGCGGTGCATTGACCAGCGGGTTGTCGTCCTTCGGCCACGCCCCACTCGCCACTTTTTCCGCCTCGCCGGCAATAGCGATCATCGCATCGCAGAACCGATCGATCTCGCGTTTCGATTCCGACTCGGTCGGCTCGACCATCAGCGTTCCGGCAATCGGCCAGGACATGGTCGGCGCATGGAAGCCATAGTCAATGAGGCGCTTGGCGATATCCTCGACGCTGATCCCGGCGCTGTCCTTCAGCACCCGCGTATCAAGAATGCATTCATGCGCCACCCTTCCGTTGCGGCCCTGGAACAACACCGGATAGGTGTCCTTCAGCCGCTCGGCGATGTAATTCGCATTGAGGATTGCCATTTCCGTTGCGCGCTTCAGCCCCGCACCGCCCATCATGCGGATATACATCCAGGTGATCGGCAGGATTGACGCACTGCCGAAGGGCGCGGCCGAAACAGCATGGGCCGAACCCTTGGCGACATGGCCCGGCAGGAAGGGCGCCAGATGCTTTTTGACGCCGATGGGACCGACACCGGGTCCGCCGCCGCCATGCGGAATGCAGAAGGTCTTGTGCAGGTTCATATGGCAGACATCGGCACCGATGTCGCCGGGACGGGCCAGACCAACCAGCGCATTCAAATTCGCGCCGTCGAAATAGACCTGTCCGCCATGGTCGTGGATAATCGCACAGATATCCTTCACGCCTTCTTCGAACACGCCATGCGTCGAAGGATAGGTGATCATGAGTGCCGCAAGATTGGCGCTGTGCAGTTCGGCCTTGGCTTTCAGATCCTCCAGATCGATATCGCCCTCTTCTTCGCAAGCAACGACGACGACCCGCATTCCCGCCATATGCGCACTGGCCGGATTGGTGCCATGCGCAGATTCCGGAATGAGGCAGATATCGCGATGAGCATCGCCGCGATCGAGGTGGTAGCGGCGGATTGCCAGCAAGCCCGCATATTCGCCCTGGCTGCCGGCATTGGGCTGCAGGGAGACCGCATCGAAGCCCGTGATCTCGGAGAGCCAAGCCTCCAGATCGTCGGTGAGCGACTTGTATCCAAGCGCATGATCGGCCGGCGCAAAGGGATGCACATTGGCAACGCTTCGCCAGCTGACCGGCAGCATCTCGGCGGCAGCGTTCAGCTTCATCGTGCAGGAGCCGAGCGGGATCATGGCGCGGTCGAGCGCAAGGTCCTTATCGGCAAGCCGGCGCAGGAACCGCATCATCTCGGTTTCTGAACGCTGCTGGTGGAAAACGGCCTGGGTCATGAAGCCTTCAGCCGATCTGGTACCGGGCAGTTTCGACCCCGGATCATTCGGCAGGTTCGCCCCGAACAATGCAGCCAGAGCGACAAGGTCATCTTCGCTCGTCGTCTCGTCCACAGTGATGCCGAGACGGTCCTGATCGACGATGCGGAGCAGGCGTCCGTCCTTCTCGGCAGCATCCGCGATGGAAGCCGCCTTGCCGGGAACGCTGACCGTTATCGTGTCGAAGAAGCGATTGCCGCCAAGCCTCAAACCAGCGGCTTCAAGCCCTGCTGCGAGACGTGCAGCCTGGGCGTGGACGCGCGCCGCTATCGCCCGCAGCCCCTGCGGGCCATGCCAGATGGCGAAGGACACGGCCATATTGGCAAGCAATGCTTGCGCGGTACAGATGTTGGATGTCGCCTTGTCGCGGCGAATATGCTGTTCGCGGGTTTGCAGGGCGAGACGGTACCCTGCCCTTCCCTTGCTGTCGACCGACTGGCCCACCAGACGACCGGGAATAAGCCTCGTCAGGGTATCGCTGACAGCGAGATAGGCGGCGTGTGGTCCACCGTAGCCGATTGGCACACCGAAGCGTTGCATGGAGCCAGCGGCAATATCCGCGCCAAGCGAAGCCGGCGAGGCACTGATCGTCAGCGCCAGAGGATCTGCTACGGCGATGACCAGCGCACCCGCGGCTTTTGCCGCCTTGATGATGGCGGAATGGTCGCCATAGACGCCATATGTATCCGGCCATGGAACGATGATCGCTGCGACGGCAGAGTCGATCTCACCGCCATTCACGCTCATGCCGAGCGGTTCCGCACGGGTCCTGACGACATCGAGAATCTGTGGATGCACGTCGCCGGCGAGCACGATGCGCGTGCGCTTTTCGCGGTGATGACGGTAGGCGATGCCGACAGCTTCGGCGACGGCAGTCGCTTCGTCAAGCAGCGAGGCCGAGGCAACCGGCAAGCCTGTTAGCTCAGTGACCAGCGTCTGGAAATGGAACAGCAGTTCAAGCCGTCCCTGGCTGATCTCGGACTGATAAGGCGTATAGGCCGTATACCAGGCGGGGTTCTCGAAGAGATTGCGCTGGATCACCGCAGGCACATGGGTGCCGTGATAGCCCTGCCCGATGAAGCTCTTGTGCGTCTTGTTTTGTCCCATCTTGGCGGCAAGTTCCGCCAATGCTTCGGCCTCGTTGACCGCCTCGGGAATATTCAGCGGCCTTTCCAGCCGGATGGATTTCGGCACGGCCTGTGAAATCAGGGTTTCCAGCGAAGGAATGCCAAGCGCTGCCAGCATTGCCCGCGAACCCTGAATACTCGGGCCGATATGACGGTCAGTGAAAGGGAATATTGTGTTGTTCATGGTGCGCCTTCTTGTCTGCAATTCAAAGACCTCCCCGTCGCTTGGCAGCAACAGGAAGAGGCCTTTCTATTCCTATCCAACAATCGCTTTGTAAGCGGCCTCATCCAGCAGGCCGGCGAGTTGGTTCGTGTCAGACAATTTCATCTTCCATAGCCAGCCATCGCCGGTGGCAGAGGAATTGACCAGCGCCGGATCGCTCGCCGCGGCTTCGTTGACTTCGGTTACTTCGCCGTCCACGGGCGCATAGACGTCCGAAGCCGCCTTCACCGATTCCACGACAACAGCGGCATCACCCTTCGAGAGGGACTGGCCGACATCCGGCAATTGTACAAAAACGAGATCGCCGAGCTGATCCTGGGCATGATCGGTAATGCCGACGGTGGCAACGCCGTTCTCGACGCGAACCCATTCGTGATCCTCAGTAAAATAAGTGACTGCCATCTGTATTATCCTTTGTGATAGCGATGTGGCGTGAAGGGAAGTGAATGAACGTGCAGCGCAATACGAGTGCCTCGCACATCCGCGAAAACCTGCGTGCCGATCGGGGCGAAATCCTTGCCGACATAGCCCATGGCGACAGGATAACCGGCCGAAGGACCAAAGCCGCCCGATGTCACGACACCCACGGTGTTCCCATTGGTATCAACCAGGATGGAATCGGAGCGCACGGGCTGACGGCTATCGGGCTTCAGGCCAACCCGCTTGCGGCCGGGGCCCTTGGCAATCTTGGCGAGAAGCGCCTTGGCGCCTATGAAGCCAGCCTTTTCACGGACAGGCTTGGCAATAGTCCAGGTGAGACCGGCATCGACAGGATCGATCTCCGGCGTAATGTCATGGCCATGCAGGCACAGCCCGGCTTCCAGCCGCAGACTGTCGCGCGCCGCAAGGCCGACCCACGCAACGCGCTCGTCGGCAAAGAGTTTCGCTACGAGTTTGCGCGCTTCATCTGCCGGCAGACCGATCTCGAAACCATCCTCGCCCGTATAGCCCGAGCGGCTCATGAACCAGCCCGGCTTGGGTTCGAAGCCATGCATGAAGGCAAGCTCCGTTCCGGCGATTCCGCCCTTGCGCAGGACGTCTGCGGCCTGCGGTCCCTGGATTGCCAGGAACACACGATCAAGCGCATCGATCTTGCAGTCAAATCCCTTGGCAACTTCGCGCAAATGCGCCTCGTCGCTCACAGCGTTGCCGGCATTGGCCACGACCATGAAGTGGTCGTCACCCAGCCTCGTGATGATCAGATCATCCAGGATGCCAGCCTGCTCATTGAGGAAGAACGTATATTTGGATTGTCCCGTCTGCAGCGAGTCTGCATCCAGCGGGCAGGCCCGGGAAAGCAGCGTCGAAGCGCCGGGGCCAGTTACATCGAAGAGCTGCATATGCGAGATGTCGAACAGGCCGGCCTTCTCGCGTGTATGCAGATGTTCTTTCATCACCCCGAGCGGATAGGTGATCGGCATGGACCATCCCGCAAACCCGCCAAAGCGCGCATTGGCCGCTTTGTGCAGATCCTCGAGAGGCAGGGATTTCAGATTATCGTTGGTGCCCATTTTCACTCCAGAGACATGCAAAGACCTCCGCCACGACGACGGATCGTATCTTTACCCCTCTGTCGGAAGCCTGAGAGACTCGCTCTAGCCCGAACCATGAGATTCCGGCTGAACTTACACCTTCGGCGCGGGGTTTCCCCCGACTTTCCAGAGTTGTCTTATCCGCTTGCGGTTCCTGGTACCTGAGAGATTTCGGGCGATTTCCCCTTCGGTGGCCCTATGCATTGCTGCACAGAACACTCTCCCGCAAACTGACAGAGCCTTTTGATTTTGCAAATCGCAGACCCTCGACAAGCCGGACCATAGCGCACCCGGTTAAAGCTGTCATCGCCCAAACCACCGATTTGACGCTTTGTGGACAGAAATTGTCGAAGAGGGGATATTGTGCTTTGGTCGTACGACTTCGCGAAGCGTGACCAGCTATCCGGCTGTGCTTACTTTTGCAGTAGAAATCGAGGATCGAACAATGACAATCCGGGTCAAGGTTGGGGAAGCAAAGGCCCACCTATCTGAGCTTCTGGCCAAGGTCGAAGCCGGAGAAGAGGTTGTCATATCGCGTGGTGACAGCATTGATCGCCATGGCGCGTTTACGCCGGCTAAATCTAAAGGATCTAGATATCGACGGTGACCGTGCAATTCTTTCAATCGCGCTCAAACACAACCTGTCGGCCTATGATGCCGCCTATCTTGCCTTAGCGATCGACCAGAGTTTGCCTCTAGCGACAAATGATAGAAAGCTTGCGGCCGCTGCACGTGCTGAGGCCGTCAAAATATTAGGCCCTCTGAACAACGCCCTTTGAAAGCCGTTTTTGCTCCCGTTGCAAAGCGATCACGCCAAGCGATTGCCCCCTGCCCCGCACAGCATGTGTGCCGAGATATTCAGCATCGATATCACTGGAGAGTTTCATGCGGCTCGCGAGTTCGCTTGAGATCAGTACGGGCGCTTCCAGCGTGCGGCAAAGGGTTTCGAGCCGCGCGGCCGTGTTCACCGTATCACCGAAATAGGTGATCTTGTGGTGGTCGACGCCGATTTCGGCAGTAATGACCGGACCGCCATGCAATGCGGCCCGCAATTGGGGGACACGGCCAAATTGCTTGAGCCATTTGTCGCTATCGGCTTCGATGGCATCCAGAATGTCGAAAACACAATGAATACATCTCCCCTTTCTGAGGCCCCGGCGCATCGGCCAGGTGATAATGGCGGCATCGCCAACGTAGTCATCAATCGTTCCTTTGCGCCGCCGCACCGGTTCGGCAAAGGTGGCAAACAGCGCGCTGAGGAATTGCTGGGCGCGCAAGTCGCCAAATTCTGCGGCAAAGGCGGTTGAATCGACGAGGTCGATGAACAGGAAGACACGCTCTTCCTCGATCGGCTTGCGGTAGCGTCCAAGGAGCAAGTTAAAGAAAATACCGCGGCCGAGCAGTTCGCGGATGCGTGATACGAAGCTCAGGATGGCCGAAACGCCCAATGCATAGAACACGACATTGTCCGGCAGCATTGTAGCGTTGCTCCACGTGGCCTCCGGCAGGACATTTAACCACCAAAGCAACGTGCCGCAGACCGTATAGCCGATACTTATAAGGGCATAATAGGCGATGAAGGTGAGAAGGATATAGACCGGTGTCGATCGGGCACTGATCCACGCATAGAGGCGCGGGAACAGGACGCCACGCTCAAACGCAATAATCGGAACGCACACGAACAGGGCAAATATTGCGCCGATCGCTGACGCCCTACCATAAAACAGGGCTCCATAGAGTATGCCGCTGGCGGCGACGACACAAAGAGCGAATATCCAGGAACCGAGGGAGTTTCTCATAGGCGAATCCAGCCGGGAATGATCGACGGAGACATTCCCATCTTGTGCCCGGTAAATCCATCCGTCCCAACGATAAAATGGATATTCGCCTGTTCGCCGGCTCTATTGCCGGCGATGCATCGCAAGGGGGCCCCCGCTTACTCGCCGTAGGGCACCCAGATATTCTTCACCTGCACGGCGCGGCGCAGATAGTCCTTGCCCTGGCCTTGCTGGTTGCTCAGCCAGTCGCGCTGGCGGCCGTTGTTGACCCAGGTCGCCTTGAGATTGCCACACGAGGCCTTCTCGACCATCGCGCTGCCCTCCTTGGAGCCGACATACCAGAGCGCATCCACTTCGTCGTGATCGGCCAGCGTCTTGGCCAGCACATCGCGTTCGCCGGTGACGATATTCACCACGCCGTCCGGCACATCGGAAGTGTCGAGCACCTGATAGAGGTTGGCGGCAAGGAGAGGATGCCGGGTCGAAGGCACTGCGATTACACGGTTGCCCATGGCGATCGCGGGAAGCACCAGCGAGACGAAGGACAGGAGCGGCAGTTCGTCCGGACAGACGATGCCCATGACGCCCCAGGGTTCGTTCATCGCCAGCGTCACATGGCGCGACTTGGTCGTATGTACAGCGCCATCATATTTATCGGACTGCGCCGCATAATAGAAGATACGGCGCAATGTGACCGCGAATTCTTCCGATGCGGCCTTCGCCGAAACCCCGGTGCTCTCTACAAGCAGCGCTTCGAACTCGGCCTGGCGGGCGCTGAGGTTTTCGCCGAGATAATACAGCACCTGCGCACGGTTGTGTGCCGTCGCGCCGCCCCAGGAACCGGCCTTGGCGGCTGCTTCCACGGCGTTGCGAATATCCTTGCGGTTGCCGAGACCAGCCTGGCCGATGACCTGACCGCCCTTGCCCAGAACCGAATAGCTATAGCCGCCATCCGGACGCGCCTGCTTGCCGCCGACATAGTTTTTCGCCGTGCGATCGATCGTGCCGGTGGTCGCGATTTTCGCTTCGCCATCCGGCGCAGCGGAAGACTTGAAAGGCTGCTCCGTCTTGGCCGGCGGCAAGCGCTTTTCCCAATCCGCAGTCAGATATTCGTAGAGACCTTCGCGGCCGCCTTCGCGGCCAAAGCCACTTTCGCGATAGCCGCCGAAGCCGGCGCCAGCATCGAGCAGGTTAGTCGAGTTGATCCAGACGACGCCGGCCTTGACGCGCGCTGCCATATCGAGCGCGAGATTGATATTCTCCGACCAGATCGATGCGGCGAGGCCGTATTTCGTATTGTTGGCAAGCGCGATCGCCTCATCCGGCGTGCGGAAGGTGGTTGCGGTGGCAACCGGGCCGAATATTTCCACTTCGCAGACCGTCGAAGCAGGTTCCACATCGGTGAAGAAGCCGGGCGCAAAGAAACTGCCCTTGGACGGGAGCTTGATCGGCGCCTGCCACAGCGTGCCGCCTTCAACCTTGCCCTGTTCGACCAGCGCGGAAACACGCTTCAACTGACCGGCCGAGACAAGCGCGCCAATATCCATGGTCTTGTCCAGTGGATCGCCGACGCGCAAGGTTTCCATGCGTTTACGCAGCTTGTCGTAGAAGCGCGGCGCAATGCCTTCCTGCACGAGGATGCGCGATCCGGCGCAGCAGACTTCGCCCTGGTTAAACCAGATTGCATCGACCACACCTTCGACCGCGCCATCCATGTCGGCATCTTCGAAGACGATGAACGGCGACTTGCCGCCGAGTTCCAGTGACAGCTTTTTCTCCGAGCCTGCGATCTGTTCGCGGATAATGCGCCCGACTTCGGTCGAACCGGTAAAGGCAACCTTGTCGATATCGTCATGGCCACAGATCAAGGCGCCCGTTTCGCCATCACCGTGAACAATGTTGACGACGCCGGCGGGAAGGCCGACCTCATGGCAGACCTCGGCAAAGGCGATCGCCGTCAGCGGCGTCAATTCCGCCGGCTTGAGGACGACGGTATTGCCGGCGGCGAGTGCCGGGGCGATCTTCCAGGCCAGCATCAGCAGCGGGAAATTCCACGGAATGACCTGCCCGCAGACACCCACCGGCGAAAAACCTTCGAACTCGGTCTCGACCATCTCCGCCCAACCGGCATTATGGTAGAAATGCCGGGCGACGAGCGGAATGTCGATGTCGCGCGTCTCGCGGATCGGCTTGCCATTGTCCATCGTCTCCAGCACGGAGAAGAAACGCTCACGCTTCTGGATATGGCGGGCGATGGCATAGAGATATTTGGCGCGCTCATGCCCCGGCAGTTTCGACCACTTGCCAAAAGCGCTTCGCGCGGCTTTCACCGCGGCATCGACATCTTCGGCCGTGCCATGCGCTACTTTTGCAAGGACCGCATCATTGGCCGGGTTGATGACAGCAAATGTCTTGTGACCCTCGACGCCGGTGAACTTGCCACTAATAAAATGGCCGAACCCCTTGGAGTTGAGTTCAAGCCAGTGCTTGACGTCGGTGTTGCTCTCAGGAGCGGGGCCGTATTCCATGGTGCGAAGGATGTCCTTGATCTGTCCCATGATTTTTTCCTTAGGCGAGCGCGTGGCGCGAAGACGCGGCATAGCGGCCCGTCACATAATGTTCCAGCTGGCGCTCGATATCGCCGAGCATCGAACTTGCCCCTAAACGGAACAGGTCCGGCTGCAGCCAAGGCAGTCCGAGCTCTTCCTTCATCAGGATCAGCCAGTTCATGGCATCCTTGGCAGTCTTCATACCGCCAGCCGGCTTGAAACCGACCGTCTGGCCGGACAGTTCGCCATAATCACGCAAGGCACGCAGCATGATCAGGCTGACGGGAAGCGTGGCGTTCACGTCTTCCTTGCCGGTCGATGTCTTGATGAAATCGGCCCCCGCCTGCATCGCCACCATGGAGGCGCGGTAGACATTGCGCAGCGTGTTGAGATCGCCGGTTGCCAGAATGGCTTTCATGTGGGCATCGCCCGATGCTTCGCGCATCTGCGCGATCTCGTCATAGAGCGCCGACCAGTTCTGCGTCAGCACGTGTTCGCGCGTGATGACAATGTCGATTTCGGCAGCGCCCTCGCCCACCGCATAATGGATTTCGGCAAGACGCTGTGGCAGCGGTGTCAGGCCTGCTGGAAAACCGGTCGCCACCGAGGCGACGGGAATGCCCGAGCCATGCAAGGCCTTTACTGCATGGGGCACCATTGTCGGGTAAACGCAGACAGCACCGGTCGTAATGTTCTCATCGGCAAGCCCCAGCGCTTCGAGAATATCCTCACGCACCGGGCGCTTCGCCTTGGCACACAGCCGGCGAACCCGGCCCGCCGTATCGTCACCGGCAAGCGTGGTGAGATCGATGCAGGTGATCGCCTTGACCAGCCAGGCCGCCTGATATTCCTTTTTCACGGTCCGGCGCGTTGTCAGCGTCGCAGCACGGCGCTCTGTCGCCGAACGGTTGACGGCAATATCCTCGAACCACTCGGGCTTGAGTTTTGTACCGGTGTTGCGGGCATGGGAATGTGCCAGCTCGATTTCTGTTCCTTTTGGAACCACTGCATGTTGGGTGTTCATCCCCGACCCTTCCTGTGATCGATGAAGCGATTGAGCAAGATGGCTGCAACGATAATGATACCGGTTACAGTCATCTGATAGAAGGAGCCCAATCCCAGAAGATTGAATATATTACGAAGTACCTGAAGCAGCATTACGGCAAAGAATGTGCCGAGGACACCGCCACGCCCACCGAAGAGGCTTGTTCCGCCAAGAACAACCGCTGCGATGGCGTCCAGTTCGAGACCCTGCGCCGCCGTCGGTTGACCGATACGCAAACGCGAGGTCAGCAGAATACCGCCGAGCGCCGCCATGAAACCGGAAACAGCGAACACTGCAGTGACGATGAAACGTGTCGGCAGACCAGACAGGCGCGCCGCTTCAGGATTGCCGCCAGTCGCGAAAACATACTCGCCGAACACGGTCAGACGCAAAACCAGCCCGGCCAGGATACATAGAACGATGAAGATGAGCCCCATGGACGAGACGGCAAAGCCAGGCAGGATCGGCACCATCGTTGAGCCAATCGCGGCAAATCCCTGCGGCAGGCCGCTGACCGGCACGCCGTCAGTCATCAGATAGGTGATGCCGCGAAAAGACACGAGACCGGCCAGCGTGACGATGAAGCTCGGCACCTGCGCGAGGGCGCTGATCGCACCCATCGCCGCGCCGCAGGCTGTGCCAACAAGCGCCGTGATTGCCACGGCGACGACAGGGTCGAAGCCATGCGACATCAGCACGGCTACAAGCATGCCGCAGAGCGCCACGACACTGCCGACCGACAGGTCGATATTGCCTGTCAGAATAACGAAGGTCATGCCGATCGCGACAACGCCGACCACCGCCGCCTGCTGGAACAGGTTGGCGATATTGGTAAAGGTCAGGAAGTTATTCGACAGCGTCGCAGCAATGACCACGACGGCGAGAAAGATGACGATGAAATTATATTCGATCGCCAGATCGGCAAGGCGTTTGCCCATTGCCGGTGAAGGCGGCTGAACCTGCGACAAAGCGGTATTAGACATGATTTTCACCCAGAATTGTGGCCCGCAATATGGTGTCGCGGTCGGTGACGGAAGGATCGTACTTGCCGATGTTGCGGCCTTCGTGGAAGACCCAGATCGCATCGCAAGCCGCATAAAGTTCTTCGAGCTCGCTGCTGGCGACGATGACCGCTGCCCCGTCCTCGGCAAGCTTGTCGACGAGACTATAGAGGTCGGCCTTGGCTCCGATATCGAGGCCGCGGCTTGGCTCGTCCAGCAACAGAACGCGCGCGCCGTTGATGATCCATTTTGCCAGGACGACCTTCTGCTGATTGCCGCCGGAGAGCTGGACAACCGCCTGTTCCGGCTTGCCATATTTTGTGGAAAGGCTTTTCAGAACCGGCGTCGTGCGCTGCTTTTGCAGGGAATGCCGCGTCAGCCAGCTCTCGCGCATCGATGGCAGGGTGGCATTCTTGTAGATCGGCGCGTGGAGGATGAGACCTTCGGTCTTGCGGCTTTCCGGCACCAGGCCAATGCCGCGCCCGATCGCGTCTGCCGGATGGCGCGGGTGGAAGGCCTTGTCCTCCAGCAGGATCTCGCCTTCGAAACTGTTGGCACCGAAAAGCGCCTTCAGGAATGAGGTACGGCCCGAGCCGTTGAGACCTGTCAGACCGACCACCTCGCCCCAACGAACCTCCAGTCCGGCAATATCGAGGCCCTCGGCCCCGCGCAACCGGTTGACGTGCAGCGCTACATTTCCGGTGACTGCCTTGCGCGCCTTGCGCTCGATCAGCGAACGCTCCTTGCCAATGATGGCCTCAACCAATGCTTCGTCGCTAGTGCTCGCGACGTCGAACGTATCGATGGTCTTGCCGCCTCGCAGAACGGTGACACGATCGCCGATCTCACGCAGTTCGCCAAGGCGATGACTGACATAGAGAATGGCGACGCCGTGCCTGACAAGGTCGCGGATGACCTCGAACACGCTTTCAAGCTCGGTCTCGTTGAGCGACGCCGAAGGCTCGTCCATGATGATGATCTTGGCGTCCATGGTGAGCGAACGGGCAATGGCCGTCAGCTGCTGATTGGCAACGGAGAGCGTTTCAACCCGGACGTCCGGCGAGAATTTGGCACCGACCCGTTTTAGCGCTTCGCTGGAGCGCCGGCGGCGTTCCTTGTGATTGATGAGGCCAAATTTGCTGGGCGCATGACCAAGAAACAGATTCTGTTCCACCGTCAATTGCGGAACGAGATCAAGCTCCTGATAGATCATCGAGATGCCAAGCCGCGCGGCTTCCGCCGGCGAGCGCAACTCGACAGGCACGCCATCCAGCATCAGTACGCCATCGGTCGGGCGAAATGCTCCGGCGATGATCTTGAGCAGGGTTGACTTGCCCGCGCCATTGGCTCCGAGGAGACAGTGGACCTCCCCCGCACGCACATTCAACGACGCCGATTCCAGCGCGATGATATTGGGCATGAAGATCTTCGATACACGCTCGACGGTCAGGACATCATTCGCCATCTTTTATCCCCAACGCAAAGCGGGCGGTCGCTTCGTCGGTGACGATGACCGAGACATAGCCGGCTTTCAGCGCCGAGACGGCGATCTGCAATTTCTCTTCGCCTGCTACCACGCCAATCGACCACTGTTTCGTTTTGAGATATTCGAGACGCAAACCGACGGTCCTGTCGTCGATGGCCGTATCGACAATCTTGCCGTCACGATCAACGAAACGGCCAAGGATATCACCTACTGCACCGGCTTCCTTCAGGCGGTCGATATCCGCTTCATCAAGATAGCCGGAACTGAGAAGAACGGACTCGTGGGTGATGCCGCCCATACCGAAGCAGACGACGTCAGCCTGCATGGCCAGCGTCAACACCCGTTCGATGATCGGGTCCTCCTCCAGCACCTCCCGGGTGCTCTTCTTGCCGACGATTGCCGGAACCGGAAGCAGCGTTGCCGAACCATTGCCCGCCTTGGCGAATTCTTCAGCGACTGCACTCGTATGGGTCGCTGTCGAGCGCAGATTGGTCGAACCGTTGACGAGAACCACGTGAACGCCGGGATTCCAGTTGCTGGGCAGGAACCTTGCGACAGCCGACATGGTACGGCCCCAGGACACGCCAATCAGATCTGCCTTGGGATTGAGCCCGGCAAGGTATTTGGCAGCGGCCTGCGCAACGCTTTCCATCAGCAGGGCCGAATCCGTCGTGCCGCCGGAGGGAACGACGATGGCATCCTTGAGGCCGAATTCCTGCTGCAGCCGGACTTCCAGTTCGGTCTTGCGATAGGCACGCGGGGTGATTTCGATGCGGACCACGCCAAGCTCCTTGGCTTCCGTCAACAGCCGTCCGACCTGCCAGCGGGTCAGGCCAAGTTCCGTTGCAATCTCGCTCTGCGTCCGTTCGAGGTCGTAGTAAAGCTTGGCAACACGCACCATGAGATGTTCACGCTGCTCGTCGGATGGTAACCGGACGGATGGATTGTTCAGTCTTGCATCGTTCATCGTTCGGCCCCCGCCCTTTGCCGTGCACTCAATGCGTGGAGCATCGGCGTCAATGATTCCGTTGCATTTCTATAAAGTTCCATCGTGTCGCGATAGCGCGCCGACCATCTTGCATCCGGCACAACCCCTTTCGTGGATGCCGCGCAGGCCTCGGAAGCCGTGATCAGATCGGGAAACAGACCGAGCGCATGGGCCGAACAGACCGCAGTGCCAATCAGCGAAAGATTGTCTTCATGCGCGACATGAACCCGCCTGCCCAAGGCATCGACAGTGGCCTGTAACCACAGGGAATTCTTGCATATTCCACCGGCAATGACGATGCGGTCGACCACAACGCCGCGCTCTTCCAGAACGGCAACGACATTGGCCGAGCCGAGCGCGATAGCATCGACAGCGGAGGCGTAGACGTCGGCGCGGTCATGGCCAAGCGACAGGCCGAGAACGGCACCGCGCAGATCCGCATCGCGATAGGGCGTGCGGTTGCCCATCCAGTAATCCAGCGTCAGCAGGCCGGAATTGCGCGCCTGCAGATTCGACGCGTCGCGGATCAACGCCGCATGGCCTTGCTCATCGAGCCCGAAGAGTTTCTGGCTGAACCAGTTGAGAATCGAGCCCGCCGAGACCTGCCCAGCTTCGACCAGCCACAGACCATCCACCAGGGCATTGGGATAAGGTCCCCAGAAGCCGCTGACATCGCCCTGCTCCTTCAGGTGGGTCAGATGCACAACCGAAGTCCCACCAATGATGAGCATGCCGCCCGCAGCAACCGTTCCCGCACCGAGCACGCCGATATGTGCGTCAATGCCTCCCTGGGCAACAATCGCCCGGCCGGTGATGCCGAACTCTTTCGCAATGTCCGGCAGCAGTTCACCGATTGCATCACCGACGGGCACGATGCGTTGCGGCAGCTTTTGCTGCAGTTCGGGGATGCCAAGGGCTTCGTAGATTTCCGGCACGAAGGCGGCATTCTTCGAATCGTAATTCCATTTGCACGCAGCATTCATGCGCGAGCCAACCCACGCGCCGCACAGCCGGTAATTGATGAAATCCAGTGCTTCGCAGATGATATCCGCCTCGGCGAAGATTGCAGGTTCGTTCGCGGCCAGCCACATGGCTTTTGGAACCAGCCATTCCACTGCGTCGCCGCCGCCGCTATAGGCCATGACCGGATGTTCGACACTTTCAGTCGCGCGGGCTTCCTTGCTGGCCCGGCAATCCATCCACAGGATCGCCGGATAGAGCGGCTCGCTCCGCGCGTTGCAAATCACGACGGAAGACGCCGTCGTCGCTACGCAGACAGCGGCGATCTCGCCCGATCCGCATTGCGCAACGGCGCTGCGCCCTGCGTCGACAACCGCCTTCCACCACTCTTCCGGCTGCTGTTCTGCCCAGCCGGCGCGCGGATAGGTGGTGGCATAGCTGGCTTGCGACAGGGAGAGCATCATCCTGCGCTCCACATCGTAAACCCCCGCCCTGACACCTCCCGTGCCAAGATCGAAGTTCAGGACAAGTGTCATCCCTTAAAACTCCTCCCGTTCCGCCCGCTCAGGGACGGAACATCACTTTCGAAAAGAACATGGACCTTTCGGTCTGAAATTTCTCGAACATGCCGGGCAGTTCGGCAAGATCGAGATCATGGGTGATCATGAACTCCCATTCAAGCTCGCCCGAACCGAGCTTTTCCAGTGTGACTGTCCATTGCGGCCCCGGATAGGGCGCGCCGAAGGAGTTCCACGATCCGTGCAGGGAAATCTCCTGCCTGAGGAAATGCTGGAAGGTCTTGTTGTCCAGCGTGACGTCCGCAACCGGAATGCCGATGAACACGACATGACCGCTGGGCGCAGCCATTTTCACCGCCATATTGATCGACGAGGGATGACCGGCGGCTTCGATAATCGTGTCGCAAAGCAGATGCGACGGGATATCTGCGCCGGCAAGCAAAGTGTGCTTTGCGCCCGCGCGGCGCGCCATCGCCAGTTTCTCCTCGGATACATCCACGGCGACAACTTCGCTGGCACCCATCAATCGCATCCACTGGATGGCGAAGAGGCCTATCGGTCCGCAGCCGATGACGGCACCGCGCTGGCCCATGCCGATACCGCCGGCCTTCCAGATCGCATGGAGCGCAATCGAAGCCGGATCCGTCATGGCGACGGCACGCGGATCGATGCCTTCCGGCGTCTTCAGCAGGTTGGAAACCGGGACGCAGACATATTCCGCATAGGCGCCATTTCGCCGCGAGCCGAAATAATCATAGTCCCGGCAGCGCGAAAACTGACCCTTCTGGCACTGGTCGCACTTGAAACAGGGCAGCATGGGCGGAACTGCGACCAGTTCGCCGACCTTGAAGCCTTCGACGCCCGCGCCGATCGCGGTAATGTGGCCGGAAAACTCATGACCGCAGATGAGCGGCATCTTGTGGGCACCCTTGATCAGCATGCGCGGCATGTCCGACCCGCAGACACCGACCGAGGCAACACGCAAGAGGACGTGGCCGGCGGCGAGTTCCGGAACCGGAACATCTTCGAGGCGAATATCGCCAGGGGCATAAAGCACTGCTGCGCGCATGAAAAAATCCTTGGATGGAAAACTGCAAAGAAACTGCGGGGCAGGATGTTCCCTGCCCCGCAGGCTCGGGAGGCGGCCCTTACTGGCCGAGAACTTGCGGACGATACTCGGCGAACAATCCTTCGCGCGGGAAATCGGCGACGTTCTTCGACGTAACGAGCGTCGATCCTGCATCGACGAACTTGGCCACTTCCTTCTTGGCCGCCGCTTCTCGCGCGACCTGGATCGTCACATCGCCGAGATATTTCGGATCGTTCAGCGTGGAGGCGATGTAGTTGCCGCCTTCGGCAATGATGGTCAGCGCTTCCGACAGTCCGTCGACACCGGCGACGAGCACATCGTTGCGGTTGTTTTCCTTCAGAACCTGCAATGCACCCAGCGCCATATCGTCATTGTGCGCATAGACCACCTTCACATCCGGATTGGCCTGGAGCAGATCCTGCATGGCGGTAACGGCATTGGCGCGGATATATTCCGCATAAGGACCCTCGACGATGGTGTGACCGGAGCCTTCGAGCGCAGCGTGGAAACCATCGCGGCGATCCATCATCACGGCGCCGCCGGCATCGCCCTGAATTTCGATGATCTTGGCCTTCTCAACCCCGTCGGCTTTCAACCGGGCGACGACGGCTTCGCCAACCATCTGGCCCATCTTCTTGTTGTCGCGCCCGACATGGGCTGTGACGCCCTTGCCGTTGACGCTGCGATCGACCGTGATGACCGGAATGCCGGCGGCAATAGCGGCCTCGAGCGAGGGAACGACCGCGTCGGGATTGACCGGATTGATGATCAGCGCGTTGACGCCCTGCGTGATGAGATCCTGGATATCATTGTTCTGCTTGCTGACATCACCATTGGCATCAAGGAACACGAGCGTGTCACCGCCCGCCTTGGCGGCAGCTTCAGCGCCCGTCTTCAACTGTACATAGAACGGCGACTGCAACGTCACCTGACTGAAGCCGATCTTCAAGCCCTCCGCATTGGCGGCAGGCAGGGGCATGCCAAAGCCTACGGCGAGCGACAGCGCGGATACGGCAAGGGCAAATTTCGACAGAAAGCGACGGCGATTGAGCATGGTTTTCCTCCCCAAAGACTCAGATTTTCGGCAAAACAACAAAAGTGCAAATATTGCTCATTTGTAAATTCAGATAAGCAGAAGTTTTTTGACCTGTCAACGCGGCGTGTTCAAAATGCCGTGATGCGATCGCCGCTTGCCTTTGGCTCGTCGCAGGAACTAAGCTCCCCCAGCTCCTCAACATCCGAGTCCTCCCATGTCCCTTGAGATTACGCATGAACGCATCGCCGGGATCGAACGGCTGATCCGTCCGCATATCCGCCACACACCGGTCCTGCGCGTCGACATGGCTGATTTCGGCCTTGCGGCCAGACCCGTCGACCTGAAGCTCGAATGCCTGCAGCATTCGGGATCGTTCAAGGCGCGCGGTGCCTTTACCAATCTTTTGACCCGGCCAGTGCCAGATGCCGGCGTCGTTGCAGCCTCGGGCGGCAATCATGGTGCGGCGGTCGCCTATGCCGCCATGCGGCTGGGCGTGCGCGCCGCCATCTTCGTGCCGGGCGTCACCTCTCCCGCCAAGGCCGAACGCATTCGCGGCTACGGTGCCAATCTGGTCATCGGCGGTGAGCGCTATGCGGATGCGCTCGCGGCAAGTGAGCGATACGCCAAAGAAAGCGGCGCTCTCGCCATTCACGCCTTCGATCAACCGGAAACCCTGCTTGGCCAGGGAACACTTGGCGCGGAGATCGAAGCCGATCTGCCGGAGATCACGACGCTCCTGGTGGCAGTTGGAGGCGGCGGCCTGATTGGCGGCATTGCTGCATGGTTTCGCGGCAGGGTGAAGATCGTCGCCGTCGAACCGGAGGGCTCGCCGACCCTGCACCTCGCTTTGGCAGCCGGAGAACCTGTGGACGCACCGGCCGAAGGTATCGCGGCCGACTCGCTGGCGCCGAAGCGGGTGGGTGAGCTGATGTTTCCGATCGCTCAGGCCTTTGTCGAGCGCTCGATACTGGTGTCCGACGATGATATCCGTGCCGCGCAACATGCCCTCTGGGACAAGGTGCGTATCGTGGCCGAGCCTGGTGGCGCTGCAGCGCTCGCCGCGCTGCTGTCTGGAAGATATGCGCCCGGGCCGGATGAGCGCATGGCTGTCCTCGTCTGCGGCGCCAATACGACCGCTGTGAAGTTCGATTAAACTCGAGACATTTTATCTGAAGCCCCGAAACGCAAAAAACCCGCTTGAGGCGGGGTTTTTGCGGATCTGGTGGATGAGAACCTGATTTTGACGGGAAGGATTTGGTCTTGGGTTTCAGGCTTTGTCGGTTCGGGTCTCAGTCAGTCCACTGGACTGACTGAGACCCTTTGCCGGACGACCGCACACCCTTCAGCTTATGCGCCTGACGCGGTGAGGCGTGGAGGGTATTGCCGGTGGTTACGGTCCAATAGAGGGTGCTGCCGTCCGTTGACAAGGCGATGCCGTTGATGCCGATGAGAACCGGTTGGCCTTCCCACACAGCCTCGCCATGCGAAACGACCCGGATATCCTTCTTGATCTGAACCGAAGAATCCTGATTCAACAGGCGCCGGGCACTGTTGCCGTCGAAATTGGGCGCGCGTTGCGGCGGATGGCCGCGAGCGTCCGCGTGCATCGGTAAGCACTTCGACCAGACGCACTCTGGCGGACAGCCGCGAACGAGATGCTAATCACCACGCCCTATAATACTAATCAACGCCCTCTTGACTCCTAATTGACACCGGACATACTCCTGATATCCACTCCTGATGGAATCAGCATGTACAAGCGATTTGTCGAGCAGCGCGCGGAAGAGGCCCTTTCAGATACCCCCGTGGTGCTGATCGTCGGCCCTCGCCGCGCAGGCAAGACGACGCTGGTGCGCAAGATGGGAGATGCGGGGCGCACCTATATCACCCTCGATAACCAGACGGTGCTCGACGCGGCGCGGTCCAATCCGGTGGGCTTCATCCGGGGACTGGACCGGGCGATCATCGATGAGATCCAACGCGCACCCGATCTGCTGCTCGCGATCAAGAAAACTGTCGACGAGGACTACCGCCCCGGCCGTTTCTTGCTGACCGGCTCGGCCAATGTCCTCACCCTTCCCCGCGTTGCCGACAGCCTGGCTGGCCGGATGGAGACCCTTCAGATGCTGCCTCTGGCGCAAGCCGAGGTCGCTGGCCGAACACCCACATTCCTGAACCGTCTGTTCGAGGGGAAGCTGCAGGGCGACAAGGCGGCCGTTGTCGGAGACGATCTGGTCCGGCTAGTGCTCCAGGGCGGCTTTCCCGAAGCTATCGCCCGCGAGAGCGAACGACGGCGCCAGGATTGGGCCCGGTCCTATCTGACCTCCATTCTGACGCGGGATCTGCGGGACATCGCCGAGATCGAGAGACTGACTGACCTGCCCAAATTCGTTCGCCTGCTGGCGGAGCATTCAGGTCAGTTGGTCAATTATTCGGAGTTCGCCGGCAGCATTGATGTCAACTACAAGACCGGCCAGCGCTATGTCGGGCTACTGGAACAGGTGTTTCTCGTTTCGACACTTCAGCCCTGGTACTCGAATGCGCTGAAACGGATCATCAAGACGCCGAAGCTGCATTTCCTCGATTCCGGATTGCTCGCCACCAATCGAGGCCTGACCTTCGAGCGCGTGGCGGCGGATCGCGGCGCATTTGGCGCGCTGCTGGAGAGCTTCGTGTTCTCCGAGGTCAGAAAGCTGATGACCGGCTCGGAGCTGCGGCTGACGCCCTATCACTTCCGTGATCAGAAGATGCGTGAAGTCGATATCGTGCTGGAGCGCGACGACGGCATGATCGTCGGGATCGAGGTGAAAGCCAGCGCCACGGTTAAGACGGCAGATTTCAGCGGCCTGCGAACGCTGGCGGAGGCCTGCGGCGACAGGTTCGCCTATGGCGTCGTTCTCTACGACAGCGGCGACCTCGTTCCTTTCGGGAATCGGCTTGCGGCCGCTCCTTTATCGACCCTCTGGGCTTGAGAACGCGCATGGAAGCCTGCATTCTCAAACTTGCTGACCTGCTCCCGCTTATGTCCGCATTTATAAGTTAGCTCTGTTCTGGTTTTGGCCTTTTTGGGACCGGGTTGCGAACTCATAGGGTGTCATGCCGTCAAGGCTGGTGTGGGGGCGGTTCAGATTATAGTCAATCCTCCATTCCTCGATGATCTGGCGGGCGTGCCGATAGCTGGTGAAGAGATGCTCGTTGAGGCACTCATCGCGCAGTCTGCCGTTGAAGCTTTCGATAAAGCCGTTCTGCATCGGTTTTCCCGGTGCGATATAGTGCCAGTCGACCTGGCGTTCCTGCTGCCATTCCAAGATGGCATTCGAGGTCAGTTCGGTGCCATTGTCCGAGACAACCATGCAGGGAATTCCACGGTGTTCGACGATCCTGTCGAGCTCCCGGCCAACGCGCGTTCCCGAGATCGAATTGTCGACGACGGTTGCCAGACATTCGCGGCTGAAGTCATCGATGACGCAGAGCACCCGGAAGCGGCGGCCGTCGGTCAAAGAATCCGAGACGAAGTCGAGGCTCCAACGCTGGTTTGGTCCCTGGGGGATCGCCATCGGCGCACGTGTGCCAAGCGCTCGTTTGCGGCCGCCACGCTTGCGCACCGTCAGCCGCTCCTCTTTGTAGAGGCGGTAAAGCTTCTTCCAATTGACCTCGACACCTTCTCGCTTCAGCAGAATGTGAAGCCGGCGGTAGCCAAAGCGGCGACGTTCGCTGGCCAGCTCCCGCATGCGGTGGCGGAGATCTGCATCATCCGCCCGGCTTGACCGATAGCGATAAACCCGCGGATCAATCCCCACCAGTCCACAGGCACGGCGTTGCGAGTAGTTCTTTTCATTCATGGCCCAGTTCACGGCATCTCTCCTCGAACCGGGCCTCAAAAGTTTTTTCCAAGCATCTCTTTGAGCGTCGATACATCCAGCATCGCATCCGCCAAGAGACGCTTCAGTTTGCCGTTTTCTTCCTCAAGTGCCTTTAGCCTCTTGGCTTCCGGCACTTCCATGCCACCAAACTTCGAGCGCCACTTAATGGGATGGACGCCTCTCCCTCCAACGGTCAAGCTGGTTGAGAGAATGTTCAGCCAAAGGAGGAGAAGATGGCAATTGCATTCATAGGTATCGATCTTGCAAAGAACGTGTTCCAGCTTCACGGAACCGATGCGGCGGGCCGGCAGCTATTCAGCAAACGCTTGCGCCGAGATCAGTTGCTGCCTGAATTGGTTAAGCTGCCACCTTGTATAATCGGCATAGAGGCTTGCACCGGGGCATTCTTTTGGCAGCGCCAGTTCGAGAAGCTGGGGTACTCGGTGAAGATCATTGCGCCCCAGTACGTAAAGCCTTTCGTCAAGCACCAAAAGAATGATCAGAACGACGCCGAAGCGATCTGCACTGCGATGCGTCAGCCTAACATGAAGTTCGTTCCGACGAAGAACCAGGAGCAGCAGGACATACAGTCTCTCCACCGCGCACGCAGTCGCTTGGTGAATCACCGAACAGCTCTTGTCAGCCAAATGCGTGGCCTTTTACTTGATCGTGGGATCACCGTCGGCATCACAATCCGTCGCGCAAGGCGGGCCATCCCGGAAATCATCGCGGACATGACCAACGATCTGACAGATATGACCCGCGACGTTATAGCTAAGCTCCTTGAGTTTCTTGATCAAATCGATCAAAGGGTCAAAGCTTTCGATCGACGTATCGAAGCGGTTTTCCGCGCGAATCCGACGTGCCAGCGGATCGCACGCATTTGTGGTGTAGGTCCGAAGACAGCAACAGCTATCGTGGCCGCGGTGGGCGATGGCAGTGAGTTCAAGAACGGCAGACATCTGGCCGCGTGGATGGGCCTTGTGCCCAGGCAACATTCCAGCGGAAATCGGAAGATCCTGATGGGGATCAGCAAGCGCGGTGACCAGCACCTACGAACCTTACTCGTGCACGGCGCGCGGGCCGTAGTCAGAGTAACAGCCAAAAGGGAAGACGCCTTTAGCCGCTGGGTCAACGCCCTTCGTGAGCGGCGTGGGATGAATCGTGCGATCGTCGCGGTGGCAAATAAGAATGCTCGGATAATCTGGGCCGTGCTCAGGCGAGACGTGGAATTCCAGTCGGCAACCTGAGGCTGGGATAAGGATTGCAAGGAGATCCAAGAAATGTGACCGACCGCCAATATCCGGTTTGTGAGGAACCTGACTTTTATAATGGCCCTTCGAGGCCGACCATTTGTTGAGGCTCACAGCGCGGAATTCCCATTTGGGCGCACCAATCCGGTGACGCCGGATAGATGTTCGCAACCTGGGAGAGCGCGGTTAGTTCAAATCGAGAGAACCTTGCAATGGGAGAGACGTCCATAGATGTAAAACGTCGCATCGCTGACACCGTATTTCCGGCAAAGGTCAGCAGCCGATAATCCGGCCTGATGCTCCTTCAAAATACCGATGATCTGCTCGTCGCTGAAACGGGATCGCTTCATTTTCTGTCTCCTGGTGTGGAGAACAGACTAACCTCAAATCGAGGACATTCCAGGGGAGCAGGTCATTGGCGCAGCGGTTTTCCTGGCCAGCGACGGCGTCACCTGGTTGAAGGAGCTTGCCGTATAAACGCCAAAAACTCCGCTTGAGGCGGGGTTTTTGGATAAGAAGCTGGCTTTGTCGGGCATTGAGTTTGGTTGCGGGGACAGGATTTGAACCTGTGACCTTCAGGTTATGAGCCTGACGAGCTACCGGGCTGCTCCACCCCGCGCCACCATATCCGGCTGTTGACCGGGATTGTTTGCCGCTTTTGCTGTTTTGCGTAAGTTTGATCTTACATTGTTTGGGCTGCAAAAGCAAAAGGCCGCCCTGCGTTAAAAGCGGCGGCCTGTTGGATTGTTCTGTGTGTTTGTGAGCTTTGAATAACGTTGCGTTTGGCAGACCTGGCAGCGACCTACTCTCCCGCGTCTTGAGACGAAGTACCATTGGCGCTGGGGCGTTTCACGGCCGAGTTCGGAATGGGATCGGGTGCAGCCACCCCGCTGTAACCACCAGGTCAGCAAAGCGCAACGTTATGTGAGAAGCTGGAGTTTTTGTTTGTTTTGATTGGAGGTTGCTTGCGTTCCGGGCGTAAGCCCGCAAGGCCAAGCGGCCGTCGCGGCTTATGCCGCGCGCTGTCGCAGCGCCCGCACCAAAGGTGCGATACGGCGCGTGAGACAAATCCAATCGATCTGTCTCGCAAGCGAGACAGATGGATATAAGTAATGAGAATGATCAAGCCAATCGAGCTATTAGTACCGGTAAGCTTCATGCGTTGCCGCACTTCCACACCCGGCCTATCAACGTGGTGGTCTTCCACGGCTCTGATAGGGAATACTCGTTTTCAGGTGGGTTTCCCGCTTAGATGCCTTCAGCGGTTATCCCGTCCGTATATAGCTACCCTGCTATGCGGCTGGCGCCACAACAGGTCCACCAGAGATACGTCCATCCCGGTCCTCTCGTACTAGGGACAGATCCTGTCAATATTCCTACACCCACGGCAGATAGGGACCGAACTGTCTCACGACGTTCTGAACCCAACTCACGTACCGCTTTAAATGGCGAACAGCCATACCCTTGGGACCTGCTCCAGCCCCAGGATGCGATGAGTCGACATCGAGGTGCCAAACAACCCCGTCGATATGGACTCTTGGGGGTCATCAGCCTGTTATCCCCGGCGTACCTTTTATCCGTTGAGCGATGGCCCTTCCACGCGGGACCACCGGATCACTATGACCGACTTTCGTCTCTGCTCGACTTGTCAGTCTCGCAGTCAGGCGGGCTTATGCCATTGCACTCGACGACCGATTTCCGACCGGTCTGAGCCCACCATCGCGCGCCTCCGTTACTCTTTAGGAGGCGACCGCCCCAGTCAAACTACCCACCATACACTGTCCCGGATCCGGATAACGGACCGCGGTTAGACATCCATATAGGTAAGGGTGGTATTTCAAGGGTGACTCCACGAGAGCTGGCGCCCCCGCTTCAAAGTCTACCACCTATCCTACACATGCCGACACGAATGCCAGTGTAAAGCTATAGTAAAGGTGCACGGGGTCTTTCCGTCTAACCGCAGGAACCCCGCATCTTCACGGGGAATTCAATTTCACTGAGTCTGCGTTGGAGACAGCGGGGAAGTCGTTACGCCATTCGTGCAGGTCGGAACTTACCCGACAAGGAATTTCGCTACCTTAGGACCGTTATAGTTACGGCCGCCGTTTACTGGGGCTTCGATTCAAAGCTTGCACCTCTCCTCTTAACCTTCCAGCACCGGGCAGGCGTCAGACCCTATACGTCGTCTTGCGACTTCGCAGAGCCCTGTGTTTTTGGTAAACAGTCGCTACCCCCTGGTCTGTGCCACCCTCCTTGACTTGCGTCAAAAAGGGTCACGCTTCTTCCGAAGTTACGCGTGCAATTTGCCGAGTTCCTTCAACGCAGTTCTCTCAAGCGCCTTGGTATTCTCTACCAGTCCACCAGTGTCGGTTTAGGGTACGGTCTATACGCGGGAGCTATTTCCTGGAACCGCTTCGAAGCCCCTCCAATCCAATAAGGAGGAACAACACACGCGATCCGTCACTACCCGCAGGCCCACGAATATTAACGTGGTTCCCATCGACTACGCCTTTCGGCCTCGCCTTAGGGGCCGGCTAACCCTGCTCAGATTAACTTTAAGCAGGAACCCTTGGACTTTCGGCGAGGGAGTCTCTCACTCCCTTTATCGTTACTCATGTCAGCATTCTCACTTCTGATACCTCCAAAGGCCCTCACGGGTCCCTCTTCAACGGCTTACAGAACGCTCCGCTACCACTTGCTTATTGCTAAGCAAATCCACAGCTTCGGTGTATGGCTTGAGCCCCGGTACATTTTCGGCGCAAAGACCCTTATTTAGACCAGTGAGCTGTTACGCTTTCTTTAAATGATGGCTGCTTCTAAGCCAACATCCTGGTTGTTTTGGGATCCTCACATCCTTTCCCACTTAGCCATAACTTAGGGACCTTAGATGGTGGTCAGGGTTGTTGCCCTCTTCACGACGGACGTTAGCACCCGCCGTGTGTCTGCCGATTAGTACTCTTCGGTATTCGGAGTTTGGTTAGGTTTGGTAAATCGGTGAGATCCCCTAGCCCATCCAGTGCTCTACCCCCGAAGGTATTCGATCGACGCTCTACCTAAATAGATTTCGCGGAGAACCAGCTATCTCCAAGTTTGATTGGCCTTTCACCCCTAGCCACAAGTCATCCCAATCTATTGCAACAGATGCGGGTTCGGTCCTCCAGTAAGTGTTACCTTACCTTCAACCTGCTCATGGCTAGATCACTTGGTTTCGGGTCTAATGCGACGAACTGAACGCCCTGTTCAGACTCGCTTTCGCTGCGCCTACACCTACCGGTTTAAGCTTGCTCGTCACACTAAGTCGCTGACCCATTATACAAAAGGTACGCTGTCACCCAGAACAAATCTTGGGCTCCAACTGTTTGTAGGCATTCGGTTTCAGGATCTCTTTCACTCCCCTTGTCGGGGTGCTTTTCACCTTTCCCTCACGGTACTGGTTCGCTATCGGTCATGCACGAGTACTTAG